>JAGHUN010000113.1 GCA_018064805.1 Candidatus Colinaster scatohippi | reverse complement strand
ATCCTTGAGAACACAAAACAACGCATAATCATAAATCCAATAGCTGTTTTTTTCTACAAAAGCGATATACTCCTTGTCTTCAGTGTCAAATCTGTCAAAGGCAATCCGAAGTACCTTATTTCTATTATTGTACATAGATGCATAATCAATATCGCTTAGGTTATCTCCCCACTCGAATTGACGTATTTCCTCTAGTGATAAAAGTTTATCTGCTACCAGACTATCCAAATCAATCAGATAATTATTACCTGCAAAACCGGATATTGGTTGATATGGACTATTTCCAAAGCTTGTAGGTCCGATTGGCAGAATCTGCCAGTAGCGCTGTTTAAGATCTACCAGCATATCTATAAAATTGAAGGCTTCTGTTCCAAGCGTACCAATTCCATACGCAGACGGAAGACTGCTAATTGCCATTAGAACTCCCGCACCACGCACCAGATTTCTATTTTCCATCATTACATTTTCCCTTTATATATAATCACATTATTCATAATAAGGGACTCACCGCCGCTCTTCCCGGCAAATGGCCGCCTTTCCATTTTATCAACTTTTCGTAAATAATGTGGTATAATGATTTTATATTGTGGAAATTGTAAAGTCAACAAAACATCGTCTGCTACCTAGATGTATTTTATGGGGGAGTAATATGGCTACAATAAAGGATATAGCATCAAAACTTGGAATATCTGTTAGTGCAGTATCTAAAGGATTGAATGGGGCAAGTGATATAAGTGAAGAGCTTCGTCAGATGGTTCTTGATACAGCGGTTGAAATGGGGTACTCTACCAAACGCTCCAGAAAAGAAGAACATCGAAAACTTGCAATTTTTATCGAGAATATGGAATATGAAAACAAAGGCGATTTCGGTTTCGATATTATATTAGGCTTTAAGCAGAGTGCCTTTAAGCACAAATGGGATGTTGAGGTCATACCTGTTACACCCGCTTTCCAATTATCCGAAAAATATGATACCTATATGCTTAAGCATGGATTTAGTGGTTCTTTTGTTCTTGGCTTCACTCTTCATGATGAATGGATGAAGCAGTTTGAACATACAACTACGCCTACAGTTTTATTTGATAACTTTATAAGTAAAAATCCAAATGTTTCCTATATTGGTACAGATAATTATGAGGGCATTGATTTGGCAATCGAACACCTTGCCAATCTGGGGCATAAGAGAATTGCTTTCCTAAATGGTTCATCTCATTCAATGGTATCCGAACAGCGACTTGATGCCTTCAGACTTAGTATGGTGCACCACGGACTTATTGTAGATGACAAGCTTACTGCTTATGGATATTATATGGCCGGAAGCGCTCAAGACCATGTTCCGGCATTTCTCGATCTGGGAGCTACTGCCATTATGTGTGGTAACGATTTGATTGCAACAGGTGTACTTAATGAGTGTCGCTTAAGAAAATATGATATTCCAAAGGATATCAGTGTAATTGGCTTTGATGATATTCCCATTGCATCTAAATGTAATCTGACAACCATTAATCAGGACAGGCACGAGCTCGGAAAGTGTGCATATGTTGCGCTGTCCGCAATGACACATCACATCGCAATCAGCAAAACACTTATGAGACCACGCCTTGTAATAAGAAACACTACAGGCAAACTAAGTTAACCTTTTTCCGAAACATTCGGTTGCAATACTCAAATGCTGGTAGAACTAAAACTAGTAGACATAGAAAACCACCCATATGACTTCATACATATGGGTGGTTAGTTTTATTAATTATAATTTCTCGCTCACTTCAAATTCGCAAATATAATCGTCACTTTATTGCCATGATATAATCGCGAACCTCTTCTCTTTCTATTCCAAGAGCTATTCCCAACTCTCCAAAAAGAATATCTTCAGCAGCATGAAAGTACCTCTCATCCGTACTTGTAGCCTTCTTACCACCGGCGATTCTTTCCTGCTTACGTCTGTTAAGCACTACTATCATTTCACATAATGCCTTACTGTCAGCGCTTCTGAGAGTTTCTGTAAAAATTCTCTCTCTCTCTTTATCATCAGATACCCATACAGGATTAATGGACTCAAAATCCTTAATAAGCTCCGTTGCTTCTGACTTTGTCAGTGTTCTCCTAAGCTTATCACTATCTGTCGGTGTGAAAATTGTACTTCCCCGTGTATATACCTGGTCCATAGTATAATAAAGTCTCTCCTTGGAAATTCCGGGCATATCTATAGGACCTATGCTTTTAATCCTGCATACACCCTTGTTACCATATACAACGAACTCACCAACCTCAAACATATGTCTTCCTTTCTATAGCATTATCTATAAAAAATCAACCTATCACATATTATTTTAGCAAAAGAAAATTTATTTCGTAAGTAAATTCTTAATATTCTCAAGTTCATCAGCTGACGGACTTGTCGGATTCCAACCAATCTTCTGATTATCCGATGAATATCTTGGAATCAAATGTATATGAAAATGGAACACTGTCTGACCTGCAACTTCATTATTATTCTGAACAATATTGAAGCCTTCAGCACCAAGCTTTTCCGTCATTGTCACTGCCATTTTTTTAGCCAAAGTAAATGCAGATGTCACACACTCCTCCGGCATTTCATACAGATTCTTATAATGATCCTTAGGCAGAATCAACGCATGTCCCTTCGTAGCAGGTGACATATCTAGAATCACTTTGTAATTATCATCTTCATAAATTGAATTAGTAGGAATGTCTCCATTAGCCAGTTTGCAGAAAATACAGTTATCGTCTCTCATTCTTCTCTCCCATTACATAAATCTAAATAGCTCATCAAGCTTTCTTACTGAACCGAACTCACCCTTTATATTCATACTGCCTCCCATAAAGGCTCTCTGGAATGTCATTCGACCTGCAACTATTTCATTCATTGTATCTTCAGACATAGTAACTTCTACATCTGCTTTTGAAAGATTCTCCTTAGTTACAGTAAGTTCAGTTACATTTACCTTAACAGCAAGCACATTTTTACCTATATTCATCTTGTATACTGCTTTAAATCCGGGCAACGGATTAAAATGCTCATTAAGCTTATCAACATAAGCATCTATATCAGATTGAGTCTGTCCCATCATCCCCCTGAACATATTGGCAAGTTCAAGAATATCTTCCTTCTGCTGCTGCACGTAGGTATCATCCGAAGCATACTGTGAAAGCTGCTCAGACTCCTGTGGTGTCAGATTTGTATTCTGTGATACGGAAACCATCTGCTTAACGGCCTGATTACTGGCCGGGAATGAAGTAAGCTTCTGATTAATAGTACGATATATATTCTCAGCCTTTTTCTCTATAAGAGTCGCATATTCGTCATTCATTTCAAGAGCCGCTGCATCTGCGATATACCCGCAGATTCCACTGCAAGGACGTCCACCTAATATCTCCCAGGCAGTGGACAGGTTCAGCTTGCCTTCTCTCTCTCCATAGGTTGTAGACATTACTATAGGAGACATATAAATCTTAGACAGCTTTTCCTTATCAGCATACAACCAACACGCATCCAAAAACTGTTGCATATATCCGCCAATACCATACCATTCTACAGTTGTCGCCAGAATTATTCCGTCTGCATCCTTTAAAGTCTGTGGAAGAGTTGTAATTGTATTCTTAAGTTCATAGAGCATATATCTCTCTACCTTAACATTTAATTCTTCCAAAACCGATTGCATCTTATTAATTACGAATAATGTAGGATCATCCATCAGACCCCTGCCACCATAATATATATTGACTTTCACAATACTACTCCTTGCTTGCTACCAATTGCCTATTCCTATATATTATACAACAGAAACTGTCACTTTTCCAAATCTGATTTCAGAAGTTTCATCAATTTTCACATTTTCTCCGGGCATCAGCCTGTTCCCATTAACAAAAGTCCCATTTGTGCTGTCAAGATCCTGTAAAAAACTGCCCTTTTTGCCAATTATGAGTCGGGCATGCCTTCTGCTTATAGATGGGTCGGTAATACACAAATCTACCTCATCGAATTTCTTACCCAGTATATTATCCTCTTTTCGAATCTCCTTTATTCTTGTGTTACCATCCTCTTCCCATGTTATTGTATGCCTAACACCATCCTCTTCATCAAAAAACTGTGTCTCATCACTGCTAAGCATTTCTGTATGATCTTCATCAAAAAACTGCGTCTCATCATCCACAGACCAGAATTCCTCTAATGTTACCCGCTCATCGCTCATTAAGTCATCATACTCTGTTGCTAGTCTTGCTTTAATAAGTTTATATACAATATAAAATATGCATCCGCCTCCAAGAATGCACTCTACAATTATAATCTGGTACAGATATTGTCTGGCCTGCTGCCAAAAAAATGTTATTAGACCTATTATCGCCATTGCAGATATACATATAATAACAGGTACAAATCCGATTTTAGATTCATTGTCCTCATAGTCATACTCTTCCCTTTCCTCTTCAACTAATGCCGGTTGTTGTAAATATAATGTCGACTTACTTTTTTCATTTTTCTTCGTTATTGCCGGTATGTCATTTTCTTTTTCTATCACACTCTCAAATGCATCAAGCGAGAAAAATTCATCCTTGCACATACGATAAAACTGGTATGCGACACTCACCCCTTTGTCATCCTTGTGATTTACCCTGCCAATTAAAAAATCAGCCAATTCGTAGAACCTTCCGTTCAATTCTGATATGGGTCTTTTCTCCTCATCAAAGGGGATATATACAAGAAATATCTTTTCATCCTCTGCGCTAATATATATATGTTCCGGCATCATTAGGTAGCGGTTATCATCAAACAAAAACGCTCTGCCTTTTTTAATAGCATCATTTATTCCACAAAACAATTTCCTAATATCATCATATGACATCTGCCCTATTTCATATGCTCGAGATAGTGGTCTCATATTGGTAACATCATATTTGAGAACATCGCGATTATTATACAGCCCTTTTTGACAGGCTATTATACCCGAAATTCGATTATATGTAAGCATTTGCCGCATAAATCTCAACTCTTCAGGCGTTTTATCCTCAATAATAAGACAGCTACGCCCCATTTCCTGTACTATTTCCATATTTCTACCTTCCCTTATGACTACTCCTAATATACTTTCCCGGATAGAATTGCGAAATTGTGCATTCTCCCTTGGAAGTAAACCCCGTTCTGTTATATATTCCAAATTTTGACATCCTGTTAATAATAGTAGATTCCGCCTTAACACTTATATAAGTCTCCGTCACATCAACACTATGTCCCTTCCCATATTGGTAAACCTGCTCATCAAGAAGCTTATTCAGTTGCTTTGATACTTCTGTTTCGATGTGTCCACAGTCAGTATTCCTAATCTGTTGTCCCCTAAGTGCTGCTATATATACAGCCTGACTAACCACGCAGTGATTATATAGAAAAAAGGTAAAATATATAATTAATATAAAAATCATGAATACAGCCGGAATAATAAACGAAGCCTCCAGTGTATAAAATGCTTCTAATCTGGCTCTGTTATTACTATCACTATTGCTATTACTATTGCTATCCCTATTTCTCACATACATCGATTCATTCACATCCATACATTAATAATGCCAACGGTCGCACCAATTGTAATATAGGGCATCATCGGTATTTTAGTTTTCCCATTTACTTTCCGTACAGTCAATAGCCAAAGTGACACTACTGTCATAAGTATATATGTCACACCCAAAGCAATGACCAACTCCTTCAGTTCCAGAATCATTCCTTCCATAATAATTGTAAGGCAGTCAGCTAATCCAATTGCCCCCTTTACTACCATACATACACCAAGCAATAATAATCCCGGCATTATTCCAAATATGATTCCCCCCACATTTATTGTTCCCATACCGATTGTAAATATTAGTTTTAATACTGCCACTACAAAGACTGCTCCCAAATATATGGCTGAAATCATTTTATCCTTAATATCCTGAATAGACATTATTATCAAATTCAATAAAAGCATGCAATTGCAGAATATAGCCATTTAATCTCCTTATATATGCTACACTTCCATTCATTAACACTACGAACAACCGCTACAAGGTCCCCGTCCACCTGTTTCCGTAATTTTCACAACATAAATCGTTCTTTTTAGCCCACTGCAGGATGCTGATGTATGATATTTATTTCCATCATTGGTAACAAAAACAGCACCACTGCCGCTATATTTCCCACATCTTTCACATCTGTAATACTTCTTACCATTTCTATTTCTTTCATTTTCCACATCTTCATACGGAATAACCCGTATTGTTATTTTTAAGTGACTACAAGATCGTTGTCTGTGGTAAACGGTTCCATTTTCCGTTATATAAACATATTCCTCATCATTTATCCGACTATTTCCATTAAGAACATCATATCCTGTCCATTTTCTAACATTTGCTCTCACAATTGTTTCAGAGGATTGAAATCCAACCATTTCGGTTAGCGGACTAACAGCAATTGCTTTCTCTAACCTAACAACATCATTGGCAGATGTTGTATGCGCTACCAGGGCAGTGTTTTTTGCCTGCTGATGCAGTTTGGATAAGTCAGTTGAATATCGCTCATACATAATAAAAAGTGACAGTAAATTGGCTATAAAAAACAAAAATATGGGCATCGCCAGTGCAGCCTCAATACTCATCGCAGCTGCAACTTTGATAGGATAGGAGAATGACAACATCTTCCTGTGGTGTGTGTGGGAGTTGTCGGGATTGACCTGAAGAGAAGTATTTTTTTGAAACGTTAATATACTCTTTACACAGGAAGACATCATCATTCCCCTATTTTTTTTACTCATAAGAATAAAACCTCTTAATTGTACAACCATATCCATAGCTGCTTGACAGATTCACTTCTATATCCGATTGATATATCTGACCATCCATTCTGAAACCACTGTTCCCCGGTGTTAGCCTTATATCCATTTCCATTATGTCCATAAGCCCCAATGTGATCTGCGAAATGTCTTCCATCAAAAGGAAGGCTTTAAGGAACTCTTCATACCCTAGTTCTCCACCTGCATTACTATAGCTATCCAGATACATTCTAAATCCTACCAATTGATACAAAGGTGTATTCCAGTTACTTGAATTTTTAAACATCGGTAATTTATTTCCTGCAAATAGCATCCGCAAATCCTTTGCGCTTTCTACATATCCCCAGGCAAAAAGAATTGTGTACTTAATAGCATCCACCAATTCAGGTACAGCCAGTATACTTGCTGCTATTAGAGCAACAGCCTCTGCTTCGCTCTGTTTACCTGAATCACTAAGCAAATACATCATATTTATCACATAACGTATTTTGAATATATCTGTTACTATCTCACCAATGTTTTTTATATCGCTATCCTGTTTTTTTAATATATATTCAATCTGGTAATTTAACGCCGAGTCATATTTTTCATTATCCCAGTATCCACATTTACCAAACAAATATTTACATACTACCGGTTTGGAAGCTATATAACTATTTTTCCTCTGTTCATTTGTAAGTCCTGCACCACTTCTATAGCCTCTTGCAGCAATATATGAGCCTTTATCTATCTGCTTGTAGTTAAGTTCCAGATTATTCCCAAAGGCATAAAACAAAGCATTACTTACAGAAAGTCTATCTACCGCATCAGCCGGATTACTTACAGTAAATAATTCCTCCTCCGGATCTCTTCTGCTGTTAATATCATCAATTATTGCAATAACTCTTGCTTCAGCTGCTTCCCTTTCTTCTGCATAAGAATCATACCTTGCAAGCAATTCGGTTAAATCCGTTACGCCATCTAAAAATGCAGAAGCTTCACTATACTGCCTTTTATTTTTCATATATTGCCCTATCTGATAGCGTAATACTTCACCTGATGCATCCGAGGCATATGCAGTATTGGCCAGTTTACCGTTATCCGCATGAGTTGCTGTAATATCTATAACTCCATTGCTGCTTTTATTATCAAAGTTCATATTCATATAATTGATTAAATGTGCAGCAACATAATCATCAGACGGAATCTCACTACCATAAGAAGAATCAATAAAAAGTAGCCCATATTGACGCAGCATTTCCCTGTGATACTCAGCAAATATACTGTCAAGCCCCATATCCATGGCACACTCCGCCTCAAAACGTATTGTATGAATTCTGGCACCATATAACATTGTTGTAATTAAGGAAATAAGGATCCCCAGAGTGAGTGACAGATATACGGTTATATATCCTGATCCTTTTTGCATAGACTAGATAGAATTTGCCTGACTTGTAATCTTACTGAATATAGTATTTACAAGTGATGTCAGCTGTGACTTAAAAATGATTACAAGACTTATTAGCACAACGATTATCAGTATAATTTCCACTGTTCCCATTCCATCCTCATCCAATAAAAATTTCTTCAAATGGTTCATATTTTATATTCCTTTCTTCACATAGCAAATGACATATATGCCGGTATAATTATAATAACCATTACTACCGAAAGCATAATTACCATCGGAAATAGAAGCTTAGTCTGTGCCTCTTCTCCCATTCTTTTTGCAACCGCCTTTCGCTCATCAAAAGCATTCTTACCTTCAAATGCGAGTGCAGACATTATTCCTTCATTTCCTTTTTTAAGATTCTGTACAAGTATAGATGCAAGCTTTCTATATTCTGTAAGTCCACACCTATTACCAAAATATTCATAGCATGCAGCTTCACTCATCCCGTCCTGCATTTTTCTGACACACAATAATAGTTCCTCATATACATATTTTTCCTTTCCTCCCTTTTTTATACTTTTTTTGTAATCTGCCGTCATTCGCTCAATCGTTCCCCTAATTGTTAGCCCTGAGCTAAGTAGCAACTGCATTTTACTTACTATTTCCGAATATTCTATCAATAGCTTTCTGTTTCTATTTTCATACTGCTTTATCAGATCTCTATCCATTCCTAACCACATTGCAATAATAACGCCAGACATTCCCAACAACACATAGATAGCCACCGGTTCTTTTGCTTCTTTCCAGGTAAGCTGATTTCCTTCGACCGATGTTGGAAGAATCATATAGCCAAGTGCTTTCGTTTCACTGTTTGCTGATTCTATGGCACTCATTAATCCGCTTGCCTTTTCTTGATCAATGGTCCTTTTATGTGGAAATATTCTTATAGGATATTCCTTTATATAATCAAGACTTTTATAGCTTATGATGGCTCTGACCATTATGTCATTTCCATCCTCATCAGCTTCTATATCACCAAAGTTTCCATCATTGTGTAATAGCATATAGTCACTCGTTTCCCATCTTATACTGCAAGGATATCCATCAACTGCTTCTATTAGCTTCAGTTCAGAATCAACATAATCTAACCCTCTGTTTTCACCTAATATATTGCTTTCAATCTTTTCGAGTACATCTGCTATCATCGAATCATATTCTTCTTTGGTAAGCACTCTTTCATCAACTTTTATATTTACTTTTCCATAATCATATTCACTTGCTTTAACATTAATCCCTACATTATAATCTCCATTTCCTGCTTCATTCCTGATTAACTTATTACCCTGTACTATCTTTTCTGCCTGTCGCTGGCTTATCAACGATAAAATACCCACAATTACAGCTACGATAATAATCAGCAATATATAAGTGACTTTTTGAATATAATAGTTTTCTATGACACCCTTTATCTCCTTTCCCGGATTAAGTGCACCAAGTTCTCTGGAATATCTAATTCTTTTCTTATTGGGATGTCTCTCTTTTATCTCTTTTTCTATATATTTTTCAACAAGCCACTTTGAAAGTTTATTAATCATCTTTATCATATTATGTTTTTAATTTATTTTTCCTTCATCGTTTTTTGCTCTATACTTCTATCTTCATTATTTTTTCAGCCATGTTAATTGCAGTTATATATAAAATCAAACAAATAGTCATAATAATATTCCCAAACAAGTTATGATATAGCATCGAAAAAATACCGGGATTGGTAAGTTCCATATATGCTAAAATTATAAATGGAACCACATTCATTATTTTCTGCTCATATTTTCTTGCCGAAATCATTGTTTCGATTTCCTGTTTGACCTCTAATTTCTCATCAATCATTTTTACATATGCTTCCATTATTGCAGTTATATTTCCTCCACTCATTTTCCCTACTGCAATAATCTCGGCAAAACTGACAATTTCATCTATTCCTGATCTATCAGCAAAGGCATCTAGTAAATCCGTGAGTGAGCCCCCATTTACAATCCCTTTGTTTATTATTATTACTTCTTTAACAATACCTGAGTCTCTGCCATATAACACTGCCATATCCTTTCCTGCCGATTCAAAAGCATTTTCCAATGAATAACCGGCCTGAATTGATCCATTAATCGAATCAACCATTTCTCTGAACTGGTTCAGCATATTCCCCTTTTTAATCTCCCTAATTTCAATGGCTTTTTTCCTTGTGACTATAATCGCTATAGGCAGCATTGCAATGGTCCATATTACTGATTTGTAAAAAAAATAACCCAATATCACACAAACAAGGCACCCCTCAGCTACACATAATACCTTCTCCTTTATTGTCAAACCTTGTAAGCAAACCGGCATTCTTAAGCTTATTTTCATTTATTAGTTCTCCCCTGCGAATCAGTTTACCCGATACCTTTTTCTGCGTTGCTTCATCGTCCTCCTCGAAGTGAAAAAGAACATTCGCTTCTTCTCCATCTTCTGCCCCGCCTATAAGTTCTACTATTTCCAAGACTCGCCTGCTTTTATCTCTCATTCTTCCTAAATGAACTATAATATCCACACCACTGCAGATTTGTCTATGAATTGAACTTATAGGAAGCGAGACAGCCATAAGTATCATCGTCTCAAGTCGTGATATTGTATCCTGTGCGCTATTTGCATGAACTGTAGACATACTGCCATCATGCCCACAATTCATTGCTGAACATATCATATCCATAGCCTCACCGCCTCTTACTTCTCCTACAATTATCCTGCTTGGTCTCATTCTTAAGCTTGTTTTTATTAAATCCCTAATGGTTATAGGTACAGTTCCTTCTACATTGGCGTTCTTTGTCTCAAGCCTTACTAAGTTATCAATTCCCTGTATCTGTAGTTCAGCACTGTCCTCAATGGTAATAATTCTTTCATCACTTGGAATATAAGCTGATAATGCATTCAAAAATGTAGTCTTACCTGAACCGGTTCCACCCGAAACAATTATGTTATACCCTGCAACAACCAGTTCACGAAGGAAATCCGCAGCCTCCTTTGTAATACTTCCTATATTTATCAGGTCATCCATCATAAATGGTTTTTCCGGAAATCTTCTGATTGTAAGTATTGGTCCATTCAGTGCAATCGGTTTTAGCACAACATTAACACGTGAACCATCTGATAATCTTGCATCTACTATAGGACTTGAGTCATTTACAACCCTATTGCATTTAGATACAATCTGTCCGATAACCTTCCTCAGTGTTTCCTCAGAATCAAATACCTGATTCACCTTATGCAGATGACCTCTTTTTTCGACAAAAATGCTATCCGGTCCATTAATCATAATCTCCGTAACACTTTTATCTTCCAAAAATTCCTGAAGAATGTCCAATTTACGCATAGCATCAAAAACCTGCTTCCCTATAAGCAGCCTGTCAGCTATGGGTATATGATTTTCTTTGTTAAATGCTCTTACTTCATCACCAATCATCCCCTGAAGAGTTTCATCATCAACTTCATCCATATACTCAAGCTTCTCTAATAAAGAAGCCCTGATTGCTGCTATTAATTCCGCATATTTCATATAATTCCTGCCATATTCCAAACACTTTTAGCATAATCTCTTACTTCCATATCACCTATAGATTTTCCATCATCTCCCAAAAGAGGTAGTTCACATTCTATAAAGAGTTCCTTTAGCCTGTCACTATATTCAGCACCAAGATTTCCATAATACTGATTCTTTTTAGCACATGCCATCTTATCTGAAGCTAACGTCATAAAAACCTTTTCGCAAAGGCACAGAACCTCACTTAACTCCCGGACTGAATCCGATATATCCAGTATCACAAACTCGTAATCAGTATCGGATTCCAGTTTTTTAATAAATTCCACCCACTCCCTGTAATTCACAGATGCAAGATCCTTAATGTCAGCCATAATTGGGAATATGTCCATTTTCCCGAGTTTCTGCACATTACCACCTATTGAAGCTGCTACATCTCTGCTTCCGTTTCTTAGGTCATACAGCATATCCGACATATCCATGCTAAAATTTAATCCCAGCAGTTCACACAATCCACTATTTCCTTCAAGGCTGACAAATAGAGTTTTATATTCTTCTGCAATTAACTGCCCCATCGCTAATGCCAAAGTTGTCTGTCCCGTACGCTTTACAGGACTGTAAAAGCCTATTATTTTCATGAAGCTGCTTCTTATGGCCAGTCTGCCAATCTGTGCATTATCTGCAACCTGCGATAGAATCTGCCTAATAATGGTCTCGCAGCTTTGATATTTATAAATTGCCTCGCTATTATGTATATTTCCTACACTGTCATCAGTTAATCGAAGTCTTAATTTGACACTGATATCTTCAACCTCTGCCAGAAGATTATCAGCAATAAGCATAATATCAATATCGTTTTTTAACACAAATATTTCCAGCTCACTCCGACTATCAAAAAATCGCGCCTCAAAAGGGAATGCTTTCTGTGTATTCATATAACCGGCAAGCTTTTGTGAATAATATTTTTCTGTATCATAAATAATAATATTGTGAACCATTGGCCTCCTAGAAAAAACTGTATATTCCTCTTAGTTCTAAAAATACTGCCATCGCAATTCCAATTGAATATGGTACTGCCATAGGTATTGTGTATTTTTGTGCAGACAGTACCCGGTCATTTTTCTTGCATTGCGAAGAAATGCGCGATTCAGGGATATCTACGATGTGATTGCTTCGATTCCCCTTATCAGATGTGTTAAGCAAATTTCTTATACCAAGTACTGCCCCGACACAAAATACTATTAAATAGAGTTGTAAGATATGCCCTTTGTTACAAAAATATGGCAGGGTTGCATATAACTTAACATCTCCACCTCCCAATGCTCCCAATAAAAACAAAGGATACATTATTACGCAAATAACAATCATAAGACCAAGAGATTCTGTTGCATAGTACCACCCCTTTTGCCATACATTATCTATAAATCCTGTTATCACAATAACTGCAACAACAAAGTTAGGTATCCTGCGAGTCATGCCATCATAGACTGCTGCCACAACAGACGCAAATAATAAAAAAAATACAAATCCCTTCTTTCCAAAAAGTACTTAAAATGAATAATCGGATGAAATATCCGTTTGAACTATGGTCGAACGACCAAACATTGAAACTTAGAAAGTTTTGAATAGATTTTATGTTTCACATCATAAATAAAAACACTGTAATTGTCCAGCATTTTTGTTCAAAAAAATACGATTTGGTGAAAACATAGAATATTTTGATATTTTTCATATAAAATAACTAAAAAACCCATTCACCTTTTTTAGGTGAATGGGTAGTCAAAAATTCATTTTACATAATCATACTAGGACTCGTTTTTAATTCTTTCGATTTCCTTTTGTAACTCGTCCATCTTCTTAATAGCAGCTTCAAGTTCTGCCTCTCTGCCACTTTTTTCCTGAACATTACTTCCTGCAACCGGTTTAGGTGCATCAACATCGTCAAGCTTAGGAAGAGAAGTTGTCTCGAAGAACTTAGGATCGATATCGATTCTGTAATCATCCGGATTATTACTCATATACCTTACCGGATCCGGCACAACTTCCTGCATAGTCGGTTGTGGTCTAACTGACATAGCTTCCTCAGCACGTCTTGCTGATTGCTGCATCTGCCTGTTTGCGGCCTGATGTCTTACAGTTTCCTCCTGCATCTGCGGAGCCGGCCTTCTTGCAGAACTAACCTGCACCTCTCTCCTATTATCATAATAATTGGAATTACGTCCGTAGTTATCAGCTTCACTCCGATGATGTCTTACAGGTCTTGCCGGTTCTTCATAGTAATCATCCTCATAATCATCATAATCATCATCGTAATCATCGTAATCATCGTTATAATCATCATAATCATCATAATCGTCATCATCATCCATATGTCTGATGCTTACAACTGTTCCCGTAATTATGAGCAACATCAGCACAACTACACCTGCAATTATTCCTACAGTTTTAAGTTCATCCCCCAGAACAAATCCATTTGTTTCTTCCTGTGTATCTGCCCACTCATCAACAATAGTAGGTGCTTCTGCTGAATCTTCCGAATCAGACTTGTCTGCCACATCCCCGTCCGAAACAGTTATATAATCGGAATATACATATCCTATTCCTTCATCATATTCAATCTTATACCATCCCGACTCTTCCCCCAGGATTGTTACGGATTCACCTTCATTTACAGTTCCAAGCTTATCATCTCCTGTACTTGGACCACTTCTTACATTAATGTCATTACCTGTTACTGTACCAATGCGTATGCTTTCACTTGCATATGCATGAATTGCTGTTATATCTCCGGCACATAATCCTGCTCCCATAGTCAATATCATAGCAGCAATAGATATAATGCTAATTATTCTGCATAACCTTCTCATAATAATCTCCATCCCGCAAAAACACTACGGTAAAAATAGTGATAAAATGCTCCTTTCACTATTCTTTTTTGACTAATCATTAAGCCATATTATATCACATAGTACGATTCACTTCTACTTTATGTCCACTCTCGCTTCCACCATATCCGGAAGATATCGTTCAACACATTCCCACAGCACCACATCCGGATTATACTTATCTATCAGACCGGATTCATAGTCTTTTATTCTAACCCAGTACACATTATCATAATAATGCTCTGCTACATGAAGCATAGCATCTCCGAATGAATCACCTACCACAAAAAGCGTCCCACCACAATACATATCAGGCCCTATAGACTCCTCTAGTAATTCATATGTTACATCCGTGAATCTGTCCATAGTACCACTAATTTTAGTTAAATCACCAACAAATCCCGGATATGTTGCAAACTGAACATCATCAATGTTCTGCCTTTTACCATATAATTCATTCATCATTTCCTGCATGGCAAGAAATGACCCCTCTTCTGTCCAGTGAGTATCAGTTACGTAATATAGCGGATATTCTGCAGCTTTTTCTATAAGAATATCTGTCATATCGATATATGGATATTTACCCCCTATAACGCCTCCGCACTTCTCTTTAACATACTCTGTTAACTCATCAAGCCTGGACACTTCAGATATAACCGGCACCGTATCAGGCATATACTCGCTATACACCTGCTCCTTATTGGGAATGGTCATAACTGCATATTTTATTCCTCTGTCAGCAAGTTTATTTCCAAACTCCTCCATATTATTAAGAGCCATTTCCATTTCCTCATTACTGAAATGATTCAGCCCCATATAATCATGAAGTGGAGTACCATCTGTCTCTACCTTGTAAAACAGCCAACCGTTTTTCCCCAGTAAGACCTCATTAGATTCCATATAATTACCGCCTGTAAGTCTTTCAGTAATGGCAGTATTAAACTTTATCATCTGATACCGCCCCACAAGCGCACCTGTATACTGGTTAAGCGGAATTGACTGCTTCACCATCTTAAGCAATGTTCCGACCGGAATCAGTACAATTAGCATAACAAATACTATTGATATAAGAATATTTCTCTTCTTATCCATAACTCACCACATATTAAAAGTTGAAATATATAAATGGATTGTATGCTTTATTAATAATAAATGATATCGCAACAATTACTGCCACACCTAGTACAAGCATATACATTCCATTGTATAATATGCACATTATTCCCTTCTTAGGAATATGCTGGGTAACAAATCTCGGTATCGGAACACATCCCACAATTGCCAAAAGATAATATATGATATTCTGCTTCAAATAAGCAATGGCTGCACTATCTATAACCGAAGGGCTTCCTATACCAAACATTCCTCTGATATATATGCCTGCATCTTTCAAGCTTTCTGATCTGAATAATACCCACCCCAGCGTTACAACAAACAGTGTATATATATGCCCAATAAATTTATTTTTTCCCGGCCTTATACCTAACAATTTTTCTATGACAAGAACTATGAAATACATAAGTCCCCAAACCACAAATGTCCAGTTAGCCCCATGCCATATTCCTGTTAACAGCCATACCACAAACAGATTAAGAACTGTTCGTGCAATTCCCCTTTTTGAGCCTCCAAGAGGTATATATACATAATCACGGAACCAGGAAGATAAAGATATATGCCATCTTCTCCAGAAATCTGTTACGCAGTCCGCAATATATGGATAATTGAAATTCTCTTCAAATTTAAATCCAAACATTCTTCCCAGGCCTATTGCCATATCAGAATAACCTGAGAAATCAAAAAGAATCTGAAGTGTATAAGAGATTGCCCCTATCCAGGCAAGCGCTACTGACGCTTCAAGTCTGTCTCCAATTATAAGCCCCCAGACTGCATCGGCTACTACCGCCATATTGTTGGCAATTATCACCTTTTTCACCAGCCCCTTCAGGAATCTGATTACACCCTCACTAAATAAATCCATGTTCTCTTTACGATGCTGTATCTGGTCCGCAACAGTTGTATATCTTACTATCGGTCCCGCTATAAGCTGTGGAAAAAGAGACACATACAAGCCTACATACAGAGGATTTTTCTCAGCCACAACGTCCCCTTTGTATATATCAAATACATAACTCATTGCCTGAAAGGTAAAAAAAGAAATGCCTATCGGAAGTACAATTTCCATAGGCAAACTTACCGCTGTTTTAGCAATTCGGTTCATTTCACCAATAATAAAGCTTGCATATTTAAACCATCCCAATATACCAACATTGACCACGATGGTCATCAGAAGAATAATCTTCCTTCCGGTAACCACCGTAGTTTTTTGCATCAACAATCCCATTAGATAATTAATGGCAATAACAATAACCATCAAAAAAACATATTTGGGCTCGCCATAGGCATAAAAAGCAAGACTCGCTATAAACAGCCATATATTTTTAAGCATTACACTCCGACGCAATAATCCAAAATATACTATAAGGACTATAGGCAAGAATGCAAAAAGAAATTCTTCACTAGGAAAAAGCATATCAACTTACCACATTAATACATCTTCATAAACTGGAAGCTGTCATCAACTCGATGATCATTTTCATAATCGGCATTGCAGACATAGAAAATCAATCCATCATATCTAATTGGAACCTGTACTGTCTGAGTAACATATGAAAGATATTTATCAGGCTCCGACTCCGGTGTTGGAATAGGTGTTGGTGTCGGACTAGGAGTAATCTGCGGTGCAGTCGGTGGAGCCGGTGAACCTGAAGAGTTACCTGAATCTGACTGCGGTGCCTGTGTTGGTTCCGGTGCCTGCGTTGGTGTCGGCATAGGTGTTGCTGAAGAAGGGGTATTAACCACTTCTGATGAGAAGGACTGGGTCGCATCTACCTTCTCCCTTCGGCCATCTGCGTATGTAATATAATCTGTTCTGGCATACTCACTAAGCCCGGTATACACATCAGTATAGCCCCACATAACTCGGCAAGGCTTATCCATACTGAACATAACCTTAACCTCTCTCCATTCATAGCCCTCCTTCGCCGGATGACTAGAATCCGAAGCAAACTTATTATAACTAAGAACCGTTACTGTTCCATTTGCAATTCTATTATCATAACCTGTTATAGTGCTATAGTTCTGCTTGGTTCCTGTAGATAAGGAATAATTAAAACTATTTTCACCTCCGGATACAAATGACTCGATGGGTGATCCTTCAGTTGCTCCACATACTGAGCACATTCTCGGTGAATTGTAATTAGCCGGCATCCACTGATGACTAACCTTATCACCTTCAACCAGACCACAAACAGCACAATGCTTAGGTGCAACACATGTAGCTGCAATCCATGTATGTTCCATAGGATCACCATCAATCGCACCACATACAGAGCATGTCTTAGGTTCTGTACAGGTTGTTCTCATCCATACATGTCCCAATGCTTCACCTTCTATTGCACCACAGGCAGCACATGTTCGGGGTCTTGTACATGTTGGTTCTTCAAAACTATGTTCGATCGGAGAACCCTCTGTCTTACCACATGCAGCACAAGTCCTTGGGCTGGTGCACGTCGCATCAACCCACTGATGCTGCAGACAGCACCCACTCAGTAGTCCTGTTAATACTATTAATGCCATTACCGATAATACTCTTTTTTTCATAAAAAAGTTACGACTCCCTGTAATTCAACATATCAACACCTGTTCTTGCCTTCATAAAACTAACAAATTCCATTTCAGGCATAGGTCTACAGAAAAAGAATCCCTGCATCAATTCACATCCCTGAATTAGGTCAGTATTAAACTCAAGTACCTTTCTTGCAGTATGTTCTTCTTCAACTCCTTCGACTAAAACTTCTTTTCCCATTTCTTTAAACATAAGTATAGTATCTTTTATAGTATTCCACATAAGTGGATTATCTATCTCATCAACAAAAGCCTTATCAAGCTTAACCTGATCAAACGGAAGTGAGGTCACCCTTCTGATATTAGAATAGCCGGTTCCATAATCATCTAAAGCAAATCTAATCCCAAGTTCATGCAGTCTTCTTATATTCTGGTCAGCAATTGCCGGATTAATATCTGTAGCAATCTCTGTAATTTCCATACTAATCTGCTTTGCAGATACACCATATTCATCTAACATTTCCTTGATTTTGTCAACCAGTTCAACCTCTATACACTGTGCTGACGAAAGATTAATCTCCACATATTTAAGTCCCATCTGCTCTATTTCATTCTCTGAAATAAAATTAAACACAGACCTAAATATAAAATCACCCAACTCATGAATTAACCCACTATCCTCAGCTGCCGGAATAAAGAGGGACGGTGATATATATCCATATTTTTCATCTCTTAGACGCACAAGTGCCTCTGCACTTACAAACTTCTTTTCAACAGTTGAATATATTGGCTGATAATACATTTCAAATCTGTTTTCCTCGAGCCCCTTTTTTATTATTGAATTGAGATTATTGCGCACTATGAATTCCTTCGAATCCTTATAATCCGCATAATCTATAATTCCATTGCTATCACCGAGAGTCGTTGAAAAAGATGTCGATACGGATAATAATGTTCCGATTTCATCTATATCATCCGGACATCTTACAACACATACTGCAGCATTTGGTACTATTTTAAGTTTATCAATTGTACATATCTCATTACATGACTCAAGCACCTTTTCTGCATAGGACTTGGCTTTGTCTTTGTCATCATCATCACAGAACATTGCATATGTTCCGTTTTCAAGATAATATACATCAACAAGATAACCATCTGAGATAGCGATCTCTCTAAATCTATTTGACAATGTATTGAGATATTTAACAAATCTGTCACGGCCAAAATACATTCGAATGTTATTATAATTCGTTATTTTAACAAAAACAGCCACAAATGGTCTCTTGTAATCCAGTGCCCCCTCAGCTCTCTCGAGTGCCCTATAATACTTCATTGCACCTGAATATGGGTCAATGGGGTTCTCATTTCTATGAATAACAATTATAAAAAACATCATAAGCAGCGCTATGGCAAAACTCTCAACCAGATATTTTGAATTAATCATCTGAATAATAAGTGCCAAAAAAGTGACTGCAAATGTCAGTAGCATTACCGTAATCTTTATTTTTGTTGCATATGCTCTATGGTGAATAATTGTACCTATTCCCCAACCGGCATATATAAGAGCCACAATATAATAAATATATAATAGTGGGCCACGAACGTATTCAACATTTTCAGAAATATAAAAAATCCAATGTGTAAACGGATTAACAACCAACAATAGTAAGTCCCCGGCAATAAGAGACCACCACACTACTTTACTTACCGCCTGTTTTTTAAATACATTCCACAAATCAAAGGAAGCATATATATACAAAACATAAATCGGAAAAATCAACGGATGCGCCACGAAATATATATAATTTGCTGCATATGCAAGAGGTATTGCGTATCCCCCTGCAAATGCTCCGTTTTCAACAATTGCTGCAAAAAAATCCCCAATTGCGGATACCGTTGTGGCAATCATCATGGCAAGCAACATATGCCTCGTTCTGGATTCTATATTTTTTCTCGAATAAATGATGTGCATTAATACAGCAATTATAATAATGGCACATGCATCGTAATAATACAGATTATTCATATATCTCTCCACAAAATGAATATCTTATAATTATTTCTGCGCATTTTCCCTTTTAACGAATTCTATGAAATCCTTCTCCGGCAATGGCTTGGAATAATAAAAGCCCTGAATATAGTCACATCCCAACTCAATAAATCTCTCCGCTGTCCTTGCATCCTCAACACCCTCAACAAGAACTTTCTTATTCATGCTCTTAATCATATTTACAGTGTTAGTAATTACAATCCACATCTGAGGATCATCAATCTCATCAACAAGCGATTTATCAATCTTAACAAGACTAATTGGTAATGATACAACTCGACGAATATTTGAGTATCCTGTTCCATAATCATCCAGTGAGAATGTAAATCCCATTTCACTTAATTTTTTAATGTTACTATCAGTAATAGTCGGATCATAATCAACCGCAGTTTCAGTTATCTCAAGATTAATCTGATTAGCCCTTATATTCGTTTTTTCAATCAAACCTTTGACTTTGTCGACTAAGTCATACTCAATACATTGCGCCACCGAAAGATTTATTTCTATGTAATCCATTCCCAGTTCTTTATATTCATCTGAATCCATAAACCTAAAAACATCTCTGAATACATAATCACCTATCTGATGAATTGCACCTGTCTTCTCAGCATTGGGAATAAAAAGTCCAGGCGATACAAATCCGTAATCGCCGTCAATAAGTCTTATTAAAGCCTCTCCTGAAAGGAATTTCTTATCTTTAACAGAATAAATCGGCTGATAATACATCTGGAATTTTTTATATAAAATACCCTTCTCAATTATGGTATTCATATCATTTTTCATCTTAAAATCTTTTGTTGACGCAACCTTTTCAATCGCAACCAAATGATTTTTCTCAGTGACCATATCGTCTATATCATTTATAAAATTAATCAGAGAATTGGCTGTCTGAATATCTCTTGGGAACTCAACGATACACGATTTTACCTCAAGTAATACCTCCATTTTATCTATCTTAATCGGTTCAGATACATAACCAATAAGCATTTTTGCCATGTCTTCCATTCTCTTTGTGTAATGTTCAGATGAGACAATGGCAAATATTCCATCATCAAGATAAAAAATATCTGCTCTCGTGCGCATCATATCATTCGCATACTTCAATTTGTCAGCTATGCTTCTGAGAAGATAAGTATTTTTTTCAAGACCAATACTTGCACGCAAGCTCTTATTATTAGTTATTCTAATTATATTGAGACAAAGTGGAGAGGCTGCACGCTGAGCCATCTTTAATTCATTTACAAAAGCCATTCCACTCTGAGTATTAGTAATATAATCATAATACTCTTCAGGACGCTGTACGCTTACTGCCACAATAACGGTATATATAGCAGCTCCTATAATATCCAGCCTAAGCTGCGGATTAATCATCTGAATAATCACCGCTACTACATTAATCGGAAGAAAAAGACCAAGCATAATATTCTTTTCTTTTTTTCCAAGATTCCTAAAACGCACAATAACAATCAGACTGGCTACCATATAATAAAAAGCAACCACAAACAGAACCAACATCAATGGTCCTCTATAGTAAGCTCTGTTATCATCATATGAAAATACCCAACCTGTAAAAAGATTCAGCGTCAAAACAACTACATCAATAAGAAATGGTACTATCCACAGAATCTGCAGATACCTTTTTTCACGCACCATATACCAAACACCCATAATTGATGCCACATAGGCAATATAAATTGGTGATGATATATTCCTAAAAATAAAATACAGGTAATCAATAAATGTCCTGAACAGTAAGCTCGACTGACCTATATTATTATTGCTTGCCAGCCATTCTGCGTATAAATCCAAGACGGCTGTCACTAAAACAGACAACACTAATACAAAGAAGACCATATTGGTTCTTCCCCTGTATAAACGTCTCGTAATTATTGCTATCAAAAGCACTGACACGAGAAAAATTGCACATAAATCCAAATGAAAATTGGCTGACATTTTCTTCCTGTTACCTCTTTTTGTTATTCAACTCTATGGAATGTATCCGGTTTCCAACGAGATTCTTCATCATTAACAAATCTAAGCGTATCTGTATCGTAATCAGAATATAAAAGATATCCCATAGGCATCTCTAAAATGACGGTGTCGCCCTCAATTCTCCATGTTATCTCCATCGGAATAGTAGAGCCGGAATTTGTAAATGTACCTCTTCCACCACTTCTAAGTTCAAGCTTAGAGCCATACTCTTCACCAATAAAAGTTCCGTACAACGCTGCCACATTTGGAGCATCATTAGCAATATATTCATCCATATCTACAAAGAATGACAACTCTACTCTTCTACTTGCATCATAATCAACCGTTCCATCCTCTGCGATAATTGGATTATCACAGGAATGTCCTTCTGACTGAAGCAATGGTGTCATCCCCGGATATCCATTTGACAAATAATCTTTTACAGTCTTAGCTCTTGCCTCTGACAGAACCTTATTATGCTCATAGCCACCCTGTGGATCAGCATAACCATCAACCTTAATCGTTTTTATACGTCCTGCATACTCGCCCTTGCTTATTACAGAATCAAATACACGTCCAACAGAGGTAAGGTACTTTTCTCCATCCGCAGAAAGATCCGATTTATCCAAAGCAAACAAAACACCATTATCAAGAATAATACTTCCATTATTCTCATCCACGGTTACAACAATACCTTCCTCTTCAAATCCCTTAACCAGTTCACCGGCAATTCGACTATTAAGCGTAAGTACTGCGTATAAATCCATCGGGTCAAGATTATCTACATATTCGTCGTCAAGCTTTCCTCTAAGATACGAATCCTGTGTATTGTTATAGCAATAGGTACCGGTGCTGTCTGTAAGTGCAAATCCACCATTAACAGTATCACCACAACCAATCAGCGAATATCTGGCTTTAAAATTGACTACTCTCTCTTCGCTTTCATTCGAAGCAAAATTATAAACCTCTTCAAAAGAAACACTAATTGTATTTTTTTCTCCAAATGTAACAATTGGATTAACTGCCATTGTTCCATCTGTCATTAAAATGAAGCTGAAATCTGTATATAAATCTATTTCGCTCTTATTTGCCTCTGTATTGTATCCTTCCGGAAAATAGTAATCCTTATCTGCTATACCGAATCCTGCAATACCGTTATAAGCACCTGCATCGCTTCCCACAAATCCTGTGAGATACTTGTCGCTGGTTCTATATAATCTTATCTGGCTACCATCTGCGTATGAGACATCGTAATAATCGAAGTCATCAGCCATATCAACATCATATGTAATCCAGTGATCTGGATTTTCCACCTTCATTTCAAAGGTATCCGGATCAATCAAAACATCTACTATTGTAAGAGTACCATCACCATTATCATCCAAATCTGCAATATATGTTGAGCCATATGTTGATATTGAATCAATCCCTGTTCCTTCTTCATTTGGAACTACATATGTAAGTACCACAAAAGGTGTATTTAGGATTTTTTGATAATTTGCAAAATATTCATTAGCAAGTTCCTCTCCATACTCATCCATCAGGCTGTTGTACACCATCTTCTGTTTTTTGGGCGTTGCATCGTAGAACGGATTATCCTGATTGGATTCATACTTCATTCCAACAAATGCAAATGTTGATTCGGCAAATTCTCTTGAATTTCCCATCATGCCAAACGAGTATACCGGAACAACCGAAGAATAATTTTCTGAAGGATTCCATTCCAAATCCTGAACATACTTTTTAAAATAAATACACTTATCATTCAAAACAGTATAATCTGCCAGTGAGAAAGACTTATCCTTCACCTCTGTATAAGCATACCCACCCCATAACATATTACTGTTTTTAGTATTTTTACCGCTAAATGCTTCCTCATATGAAACATCATTCTCATGATCAATCATATAATATATCTCATCAGAAATGACAAATTCTCCCGGCGCTAAAGTTCCGTTTTGAAGAGTAGTCATCCTATTATTACTAAAATCACTGTTATCAGGAGCCTCATCTTCAGGTTCTTCTTTAACAACAACCTCTTCCTTGGTTTCTACAGGTTCTTCGTTTGTCATATACTTCCTGATATACCATAGCGAACCTACTATAATAGCAATTATAAGAATAACTGCCGGAATAATTACTATAAGTGGATTTAACTTCTTCTTTGGCTGATCACCATTTCCCTGTTGATTATTATTAGTATACTGCTCCTGAATATTCTGCTGCATACCATACTGTATCTGAGTACCATCCTGAGTCCCATATTGAGTCTGATTTACTCCCTGATTTCCGTACTGGGTCTGGTTAAATACCTGATTTTCATTCGTGATCTGGTTATTGCCCTGAGCTCCGTATTGGGTCTGGTTAAATACCTGATTTTCATTCGTGATCTGGTTATTGCCCTGAACTCCATATTGGGTCTGATTTACTCCTTGAACTCCGTATTGGGTCTGATTTACTCCCTGATTTCCGTACTGAACCTGATTACCGCCCTGAACCTGATTACCGCCCTGTTCACCAAACATTAGCTGTGTCTGCTCATACTCCTGGTTATCTGACTGATTCACAAATAATTCAGTACGTTCACCACCTGCTATTTCAATAGGAAACGGCGTTCCACATTTAGTACAAAACTTTAAATTACTATCATTAAATTCAGAACCGCAATTATTACATCTCATACTTATATCTCCTAAAATATCTCAGCAATAGCCTAATAATCTACATTTCTCCTGTTGCTACATACCAATTATATAAGTTTGGATTTCCAACTAATAAACACAATTGAATCTGCTCTATTCTTTCATTTTATTGTATATATTCAAATTCTTATTCGGAAATCACAATTATTTCTGCTCTATTCTTTCATTTTATTGTGTATACTCAAATTCTTATCCAGAAATTACAATTATTTCTGCTCTATTCTTTCATTTTATTGTGTATATTCAAATTCTTATTCGGAAATCACAATTATTTCTGCCATATTCTTTCATTTTATCGTATATATCCAAATTCTTATTCGGAAATCACAATTATTTCTGCTATATTCTTTCATTTTATTGTATATATCCAATTTCCTATTCGGAAATCACAATTATTTCTGCTCTATTCTTTCATTTTATTGAATATAACAATACTTAACATCAACTTAACATATAATTTACTTCTAAAATACATACGAAATAATCACAAATTTATAAAAGTGCATACTACTCTATATCATAACACAAAATGAATTATGAATCTTAAAAAAAGAAAAATTTGCAAAAAAAAAGCCACAAATATCTAGTATTTGCAACTTCTACTAACTGCTCCGGACCGGACTTGAACCGGTACGGTGTCGCCACCGTGGGATTTTAAGTCCCATGCGTCTGCCAATTCCGCCACCGGAGCATTTATAAAATTACTATGGGGCCTACAGGGCTCGAACCTGTGACCCTCTGCTTGTAAGGCAGATGCTCTCCCAGCTGAGCTAAGACCCCAAAACGACCCAGATCGGACTCGAACCGACGACCTCCGCCGTGACAGGGCGGCGCTCTAACCAACTGAGCCACTAGGCCATATAAATTATTAAAAAGTGGACCTGCGGGGACTCGAACCCAGGACCGACCGGTTATGAGCCGGTTGCTCTAACCAACTGAGCTACAGGTCCGCACATTAAGTGCACTTTGACATAATGTCAAAAGCCGATGATCGGACTCGAACCGATAACCTGCTGATTACAAATCAGCTGCTCTGCCAATTGAGCCACATCGGCATATTCAGGATAATCAACTGATTAAAATCAGTTCTCCTTATTGGATTATTACAAAATCCAACACGTGAGTCAAATCAACAATCTTCATTATAGAAGAATGACTCCAACGGGAATCGAACCCGTGTTACCGCCGTGAAAGGGCGATGTCTTAACCGCTTGACCATGGAGCCGTAACGGGCTTTCCCTTTTAAATAAACAAATAACGGTATCGACAAAGTCTAACCGTTATTCAAGCTCCCCGAGTTGGGTTTGAACCAACGACCCTTCGGTTAACAGCCGAATGCTCTGCCGCTGAGCTATCGAGGAATAAAGTATTTTTATCACTATCGTGATAA
>JAGHUN010000030.1 GCA_018064805.1 Candidatus Colinaster scatohippi | reverse complement strand
AAAGTTTATAAATGAGGCAAAGATTCTTGCATCGTTTATGGAGGAACCGGGTATTGTTACTGTTCATAAGTTCTTTAGGGAAAATAATACAGCCTATATTGTAATGGAATATGTAGAGGGAATTACCCTTAAGGAATATCTTAGGCAAAAAGGCAAATTGTCAGTTGAGGAGACAATAGGCCTTATTGGTCCTGTTATGAACTCGCTCGCCAAAGTGCATGAAAAGAATCTTGTACACAGAGATATTAGCCCAGATAATATAATGATTACTGCGGATGGCAGAGGTAAACTGATTGATTTCGGAGCTGCAAGGGAAGCGAATGGTGGAAATAAGAGTCTGTCGGTAGTTCTTAAGCACGGGTTTGCGCCGGTTGAGCAGTACCAGTCTAAAGGTAATCAGGGACCATGGACAGATGTATATGCGTTAAGTGCGACTATATATAAGTGTATTACAGGAGTAATTCTGCCTGAAGCAATAGTAAAGAAGATATTGAATGGCAGGTGCTAACAAAAGAGGATAATAAAATACTTGTAATCAGCAAATATGGACTTGATGTTAAACCGTTTAATATTGAATATACTGGTATTGGTTGGGGAAATTGTTCATTAAGGAAATGGCTTAATGAGGATTTTTTTGATTATTCATTTGATGAAGAGGAAAAGAGTTCAATTTGTGTAGGATATACGGTTAAAGATGATTCACGTGATTTTATGTTTTTGTTATCGACTGTCGAATGCAATAAATACTTTGGGACGAATGTTGATAGAAAATGTCACGCAACTGCAATGTGGATAGATTTATCTAAACTGTAACTGATTTATTTAATAATAAGTTTATAGGTTCAACCTATTATTGTCTTTGTGGTTATGCTATAATTTCACAAAGCATATTTCTTTGTTTTTCTATAATGGTTTGAATATAAACCATGTCATAAATCATATCTTTTATCTAAGAAATTCATGCTTTTATTCCAATTAACAAAAGCAGGAGTTTCCGGATATAAGAAAGGAATAAGGTGACTTCTGCGAATTTATCAAAGGAGGTCGCTATATGGCAGAGAAGAAATTTTATGGTATGAGCAACGATTACATGTTCAAGGCTGTTATGCAGGAGAATAAGGCTGTTCTTATTAATCTTGTTGCAGCGCTTATGAGGATTGGGGAGGAAAGAATAGTCTCATGTGAAATAACTAATCCTATTGAACTTGGAAGGAATATTAGTTCAAAGGATTGTATCCTTGATATTAAGCTTATACTTAATGGTGATACAATAATAAATATTGAGTTGCAAATTGAAAATGAAGGATATTGGCCGGAGCGCTCGCTGTTTTACTGGTCAAGAGCCTATGACCATCTGGAAGAGGGAGAAAACTACGGGCTACTTAAACCAACATATCAGATTGGTATTATTGATTTTTCGTTATTTAAGGATTCGGAAGAGTTTTTCTCAGAGTATAAGATATTAAATACCAAGACAGGCAGAGCATATACGGATAAGTTATGTATTCGTGTACTTGACCTGACTAAAATTAATCTGGCCAGAGAGGGTGAAGAAGAACTGGTCAGGTGGGCTAAGATATTCAAGTCAAAAACAATGGATGAATTAAGACAGGTTGCAGGCTCGAAGGAGGTAATGCAGAAGATGGTAGTAACATTGGCGAAATTATCAGAAGAAGAGAAAATCAGACAGCAGTGTGAAGCTAGGGAGAAGAATGAGCGTGATATGCTCAGCAGTTATGCGTTTGGTATGGAGCAGGGAATGGAAAAAGGCTTAGAATTGGGAATAAAGCAAGGAATAGAACAAGGAATAGATCAAGGAAAGGAAAATGCAATCTTAGATCTTGTTCGTGATGGCATCATATCTGTGGAAGTTGCGGCAGAGAGATTGAATAAGTCTGTTTCGGAATTAGAGCAGTCTCTTTAATCTTATATAGCAACTAATGACGTAAGAAATATATAAAGAGCATATGTCTCTCAAAATAAGTACAGCCACTTCAAATGAAGTGGCTGTTTTTTATATATATTAAGAATTATATTCCAAACATTGTTCTTTTGGCATTTGCCATAGCCATCTGCGAGGTAATCACATCTGCGAAGTTTTTGGTCTGATATCTACCTAAAGGGTTGATTGTCTGAACATCATCAATACTCTCATCAAGCAAATCAGAGAAGTCTGTGTGGCTTCGGTCAGTATTATTATCAAGAGGACTGATTCTGTTAAGACTATTTCTTGATATGCGATTTGGATTATAAACTGATGGCATTACGCTCATAGACTGTATATTC
>JAGHUN010000040.1 GCA_018064805.1 Candidatus Colinaster scatohippi | reverse complement strand
AAATAATACTTATACCACTGTTCAAACATGAAGAAGGACCAGGTAAGCTTTGAATAATTTCTGCCTGTAGCCGGGCCTCCGTCTCCCGTCTCAAGATATGTATGTATCATATTATGAACATAGTCAGCATCAAATAATCCCTGCCCTTTAAGGAAATCCATACTGCACATATCTTCTAACTGTTCACGCAACGGACCTCTAAGCCACTTATCGAGTGGTACGCCAAAGCCAACCTTAGGTCTGTCTAACAGTTCCTTAGGAATATAATCATATGCAATATCCTTTAGAATATGCTTTTTATCACCCTTATGATATTTAAAACTATGATCAATTCTAAATGAGTATTCCATTACATCCTTATCAAGAATCGGACATCTTGATTCCAACGAATACTTCATGGCAGCTCTGTCAACCTTACATAGAATATCACCGGTAATATAAGTATCCATATCAACAAGCATACGTCTTGTCTGCCAGTTTTTCACTCCATACTCAAGCTCTATCGGATACTTGCAAGGCATCTGGTCCCCCAACACCATTTTATTGGCTCTAATGATATAATTATCAGAACCAATCTGGGTCTTTGTATTTTTATCTCTGTTTTCCGCAATAATTCTTACACGGAAAGGAAGCTTATTAATAAGTCCCGCCTGCCTAAGCCCCGGAAGAGAACATATTCCATGCACCATTCCGCCTAGCATATCTATTTTCTGTGCAGTATATACATTATCATAGATATTATATCCACAATAGAATTCATCTCCACCATCGCCTGAAAGTGCGACCGTAACATCCTTCTTTGCAAGTGAAGACACAAGCATCGTAGGGATTTGAGAACTGTCCGCAAAGGGTTCATCATAATACTTTGGAATGCTGTCTACCAGATCAAACATCATCTGTTCATCAATATACATTTCCGTATGATCCGTGCCTAAATGATTAGCAACCTCTTTAGCATATACAGCCTCATTATAGCCCTCTTCATTAAATCCAATAGAAAAGGTTTTGATAGGCCTGTCAGACTGTTCCTGTGCAATCGCAGAAATGAGCGAAGAGTCATATCCTCCACTTAAAAATGTTCCAAGCGGAACATCCGAAATCATTCTGAGTGCAACCGATTTTCTAAGGAGTTCCTTAAGTTCACTCTTAGCCTGTATATAATCAGTTACCGGATTCTCCTGCATCTTATGATACACAGTCTTAACATCCCAGTATTTCCAGGTGCTAACCTCTCCATATCTGAACTTCAGTATACTTCCCGGCTCAAGCTTATATACATTTTCAAATATTGTATCAGGAGCATTTATGTACTGCTGATACAGAAAACGTGCCATTATATCCTGTCTTATTTTCTTCTCAAATCCGGGACGAGCCATTATAGGCTTAAGCTCACTTGCAAAATAAATATTGCCATCACCCAGTTCATAATACAGCGGCTTCTTGCCCATTCTGTCACGAACCAGATAAATACTGTCGTCCTCTCTGTCAAAAATGCATATTGCAAACATGCCATTAAATTTGTTTATGCATTCGATTCCCCACTCAAGGTAAGCCGCAATAATAACCTCAGTATCACAATTTGATTTGAAACTGTAGCCCTTCAGTTCCTCTCTTATTTCTTTGAAATTATATATCTCGCCATTATATATAACAGAAAGGCGGCCATCCTTAGAATGCATTGGCTGATGACCTAAAGGAGACAAATCGAGAATTGACAGTCGTCTCTGTGCCAGTCCAATACTGTATCCGTCCTTTAGCGGATAAATCTCTACTCCACTGTCATCCGGCCCACGATAGATGATGGTATCATTCATATTCGTCAGTTCTTCGAGCGTAATATTTATTTTACTTACATATCCGGTTATTCCACACATAGGTTACCTCTGTTATTTCCTAAGGTTTGTTACAGTCTCATTAACTAATGCCAACAAAGCTATATAGAATGCCGGAAGATTATAAATCATATATCTTGAAAGACATTCTATCATCAACGAAGTACCAAAAACGGTACCGCATATAGCTATAATCACCAATGTCATAAAAAGCGCTGATTTACTGTTCCTGTTTTTGATAAAAAGGAACAGTGTAAGAATTGCTGCCACAAGATACATCAGCACAGCAAAATAAGTCAGCCCCCACTTTTCAATAGCAACACTTCTGACGAATCCAAGGCTTGAGATAACAAAGAAATTACTTATATATCTCGGCATAACCTGCTTAAAAGTTTCCTTAATCAGCTTATCTGCATATATATCCCTGTATATAAGAAATTCCTCGAACCAGGACTCATCCTTACCCTCAAGTTCATATATAAGCTCATTAACCTCCATTGTCACACAGTCAAAGTTAATCTCCTCATGTCCTGATTCGTGAAATCTTGCCCTGTCTATAATTCCACCCTCAGCATATTCTGCAGTAAGTCCTCTGTCTCTCGAATCGTGGTACATCTTAAGGAATGCCTGTCTGAGTCTTGCATCCTCAATTACCTCTGCATCCTCTTCCGTTGCCACATATACGATATTGGATAGAAGCATCGGCTTTGAAGCAACCGTCGATGTGAAAAACTCACTCATAGCATAATGATAAGTCTTGGTAAGTAGTGTTCTTCCTCCCATAAATACTATCATAACAGCCAAATATATAAGCAGTTTTTTCCAGGTCTTATTTTTAATGCAGACATAAAGCATAACAAGCAGCCATACTGCAACGCATATCATGAACTGACCACGTATCATGGCAATAAAAACAGAAAGCGCAAGTCCGCATATCATAGCCTTTTTTGTTGTATGCCCATAATAGCCCAGAACAAGTGAAATCATCATTCCAAGCCAGATATAATAAAGCGACAGCCCTATTCCCTCTGTCAAAACAGAGCAGGTAATTATCATATTGCTTTGAGCAGCAAGCGGGGTAACTATATGTGGCGAAAGTAGTGCCAGAATAATAAGCGGTCGCTGCCAGGTCTTATAGCCAAACAAACGGCACAGTCGCAAATACATCCAGTAGGTTGCAATAATCGCAAGTCCGTTTTGAATCAGGCTAAGTGGTATTCTGTAATCCGAGAATATTTTTTGCAATACCCACAAAAGAAATGCATATACCGGATCTCTGGATGGCAGCTGTGTAAGGTACTGAAAGCTGTCACCGAGCTCTGTCATCGGAAATTTCAAAAAACAGAAGGCAAAAAACAGGCCAACTACCGCTAAAATAGCTATATCAATTTTCTTATCAAATAATTTTTTATTCATTATCTAACCGTTCCCGTAACTCTGCAGAAAACAAATCCCCTATTTGTATATTCTACACTTTCAGTAATATCAATCTGTCCGGTAATTGCCGCAAGAGCCTCTTTGCTTTCACAGACAGAATAGATTAAGCTTACCTGTTCCCCTTTATCACCTATATCACTCATTCTGCCATTTTCAGAAATATGATAAATTGTGATTCCCTCTGAACCTTCCCATAGTTCCGGAGTCCTTCTTTTACTGCTTCTGTTAAAATACTGCACTTCGTGGTCTGTATCATAAGTAGCGACCGGAGCTGCAGCCATACCATCTGTTGTATATGTAGATTCATAAAATGCCGGAAATACAATAAGAGAATCACATTCAAGCGCATCTGCAACAGCCTTCCCGAGCGCCGGCTCAGCCCAAAGCATCTGTCTGTTATACTGGGTCGCATCTCCAATTCTGTCGGATGTAGTAATAATAGTTGCATTTCCTATATTAAGCCTGTTAAAAGCAAGCAATGATACCGGATCGATGGTATAAAAGCACTGAACTAACAAAAGACCTGCAATAGCGCCTGATATAATACCAGTTATTCGGTCACCCCAAATAATCCCCATAAGATATATGGCCGGTATATATAACATAAATGGTACCGAATCAATATATCTCGGATGATTTGCCGTAATAAACACAAGATTAAACAATGTAAATCCTACAAGACTTACAGCAAAAGGAAGCATAATACAGAATTCCGCTATCTTAATCTTTTTTTGGACAATTCCCATAACAATAAGAACCGCAATTAGCAGCACAAATATCCAATTAAAATTAAGCAGATAGAAAACCTTAAGCTTATCTACAATATACTCCGAACTTATTCCAACATCATGTGAGCCACCTACCCATGGTCCCAGAATCTCAAAGGTGAGTATCCATAAAACCCCCGGCAGTGCCATATAGTAATAATGCAAGGTTCCAAATATATTTTTAATAAGAGCAGGTAATTTTTTCCCTTCCTTTGGTAAACTGCCCATGTAGGTAATAGTATCGCAAATCACCATTCCTACGCAGAAGGCTCCATATATAATAACTGCCGGCTCCTTGGTAAAACAAAGAAATGTTGCAACAACCGTCAGCTGTATCCACTTTTTATCATACAAATAATATATTGTGGCAGGAAGAAGACACATAAGAATGAAGTCCAAATTATAATAGCCTGCCATTCCAAGATAAAACGGAGAAAATGCATAGACAGCCGTGCCGGCAATATAAACAAATTCCTTTTTTTCCTGCATAAGCATACGAAGCAACGCATAGACATAACAGATGCTTATTGCAAAAAGAATCTGATTAGCAAACAATAGCGCAGTGGCAGTACTGCCTGTAATATATTCAAAGGCCTTGACTATAAGGCTGAATCCCTGAGAAACATGGCCATAGACACCCATTTCACCAATATTTGTAATATCAAGCGTAGCCGATGTCTGATAGTAAAGCAGACCATCCCATTTAAACTGCTTCCACTCACTGTCCACTCCCAGGATGCCTGTTACTACAAGCAGTATTACAAGCCATTTGTGTTCTTTTAACAAGGCTGGAATTCTTTTTGCAAATTTAGCATATAAATCATGGTTTTTAATAATCAGATATATCGCAATAAGTGAAAATACAAGAGCACAAATTCCAACTACGAATTCTCCTCTGTCAACCATTCTTCCGGCTATGTTAATGAGTACATGCTTTGGTATATCGATACCCTTTACTGCCTCTCCTATAGCACCTTTTCCAATTATAATTCCCACTACGGCAACAAGGATATTAGCAAAGGGCGCTTCTCGCATTACCTCACCGCGGTTTACATAATATATGATCACCGATATAACCACCGCTGCTGCAAACAATACAAGAAAAAGCCCACTGTTGTAGGATACACTCATACAGCACCAGGCAAAATACATCATAAATATAAGAATTATTCCGGAAAAGTTCTTAAATAGTTTTTTAATCATTCTATTATCCTAAAAACGCTTCCAAGTAATTAACTCAGAAGCGTCTTCATATCACTTAACAAGTTTTAACCTTTTACAGTCTCCAGTATGAGTAATCCTCACCGGCAAAATCTTCTCTCTTGAAAAGTCCCTTAATATCCGCAAGAACCTTAACATCATTCTTTGCATTAAAGAAGCCATCAATGTCGCTTCTGTTAAGCTTAAGAAATACATCATGTGCAACCGCTACGATCACTGCATCCATATCCTTTACATCATCCATTGATGCGAATTTAATACCATACAGTCTTTCCGCCTCAGCAGCATCTGCTGTTGTATCAACAACGATTGGTGTGATACCAAACTCTCCAAGTTCGTTATAAATATCAATAATCTTGGTATTACGTGTATCAGGGCAGTTCTCCTTAAATGTAAAACCAAGAATCGCAACCTTTGCATTCTTAACAGGGAGATTAGCTGATATAAGTTTCTTAACAATAGACTCTGCAACATACTTACCCATGTCATCATTAATACGACGACCTGAAAGAATAATCTGGCTATGATATCCAAGCTGCTCAGCCTTATATGTAAGATAGTAAGGATCAACACCGATACAGTGTCCACCAACAAGGCCCGGAGAGAACTTAAGGAAATTCCACTTTGTACCGGCAGCCTCTAATACCGCCTTAGTATCAATTCCCATCTTATTGAAGATGATTGATAACTCATTCATAAAAGCAATATTTATATCACGCTGTGAGTTCTCAATAACCTTAGCCGCTTCAGCAACCTTAATTGACTCTGCTCTATGTACACCCGCCTCAACAACAAGCTCATAAACATGAGCCACTTCGTCAAGTGTCTCTTCATCCATACCTGATACAATCTTAGTAATTGTCTCAAGTCTGTGAACCTTATCACCCGGATTAATACGCTCAGGTGAATATCCAATCTTAAAATCTACACCGCACTTAAGTCCACTTTCCTTTTCGAGAATAGGAACACAAACATCCTCTGTTACACCGGGATAAACTGTGGACTCAAATACAACAATCGAACCCTTACTAAGATTTCTTCCAAGGATTCTGCTTGCTCCCTCTACAGGTGTCAAGTCAGGTGTATGATCATCATTAACAGGTGTCGGGACAGCAACAATATAGAATTTTGCTTCTTTTAATTTCGCTTCATCAGAAGTAAATTCAACCTTTGTATTTTTGATTACATCATTTCCTACTTCATTTGTAGGGTCAATTCCATTCTTGTATAGGTCAATTTTAGCTGCATTAAGGTCATAACCAATAACACCCACCTTCTTGGCAAAGGCAACCGCAATCGGCATTCCAACATAGCCCAGACCAACAAGTGCTATTTTTTCTTCACCCTTAACAATCTTCTCGTATAAGCTCATAATTATCAAATCTCCAATTCGCAGACATATTTTTAATATCCGTCATTCATTTTAGCACATATTATTTGTAATGTAAAAAATCTACTTTTCACATTTATAAAAAGGTCAGTTCATAATTTCAAGCCATTTGTCACAAATAACCTTTTCCGACCAATTTTCCCTAATCTTTCTGCCCTGCATCGACAGCCTTTTTGCCAACTCATCATCATCTGCTATTCGCCGCATGCAGGAAACCATAGCTTCTCTGTCCTTAACCGGAACCAGAAACCCGTTTATACCATCTTCCACCATCATAGCAGTTCCACCAATAGGACAATCCGTACCAATAACAGGAATACCCAGTGCAAGTGCTTCCATAATGGAATTAGATATTCCCTCCGTATCAGACGATGATATGAACATAGCCGCTTTCTTTATTTTCTCGTGAAGATCACTTGCAAAAGGGACTATAGCGGCATTTTGCTCAATTCCTATCTCCTTGATATAATTCTTCAAAGCTTCTTCCATCTCACCCTTTCCATATATTTCAAGAGTATATTCCGGATGGAATTTAAGAAAATCCTTAAAAGCATCTAAAAGCAGATGATAATTCTTATCATCCGTAAGCCTGCCTGCGCTGACTATTCTTTTATCTCTAATACCATCATACGCAATCGGAATATTGGAAGATACCGGATTTCCAATGATATGCGACTTTTTAACTATACCTTTTGGAAAAAATTCCTTGGATGCCTCAGTTTGTAGCACAAGTGCATCAGCCGTACGATATATAATATTACGAATTGCACGACTCCACCATTTATAAGGCTTTTTATTAATTCTGTCCGGTCTGTTACGTTCCGACATTGCAAGGAAATTACCTTTTATTCCCCAGTTTGCTATCCCTGCAAAAATACTGCATACCGTACCCATAGCAATAATATTGGCCGGCTTCTGTTCCTTAAAAATCCGTCTCATATTAGTGATGCGTTCAATTCTCTTTTTAACGGAACCACCGCTGGTCTGTCCAACGCGAACAACCTTAACACGTTCATCCAGCTCGTATGCCATAGTTGCTTCTGCAATCTGCATAATTGTCACTTCATATCCCTGACCAACCAGATAATTGGAAAGTGTAGCAATAACTCTTTCCGTTCCACCACCGGCCATGGATACAGTAACAAAGATAATACGGTTATAATTTAATTTCATACCCATATCCTATAAAGTTGAAATTGATGCCTGAATATCTCCGAGTTTCTTAATGACTACGCTGTCATACATCATCATAACAACATCTTCCTCATACTCGCCGATAATCTCATCATTCTCTATTCCATTAATATTATTTTCAATAAGTTTGATGAAATCCACACCTGCACCATATGCATGAAGATAAGCCCCACCAAATCTCGGATTGACCTCCGACAGATAGTACTGCCCCTCCTGATAGAACAAATCCATATCCATTGGTCCATTAAATTCAAAGTGGACAAGTGCTGATTTCACGAAATCAAACAGCTTCTCATCCTTAAATGAAATAGTTTTGTTTGCACCACCAATAGTGGTTGACAGCTTCTTTTTTGAAAAAATAGCAACCGGCTTATGACTCTTGGTATCAACATAGATGTCCGCATCCATATCCTTTCCCTGCATAAGCTGCTGAATAATCAATGACGGATCCTGAGCCATTACTTCCTCAAGCATCTCCATAGAATCTATTCTTCTTGCGCCGACACTACCACTTCCGGTTCTTGGCTTAACAAATACAGGCAAATCGATCTTTCCCGCCTGTCTTGCATCCTTAAACGAATCTATATCTCCGTAGGTTAATACAGTATTTACTCCGCATTCCGTAAGATACTCAAACATTTCAAACTTATCAAAGCAGAGTCTTGCTGTCTTCTCATAAGGACACAAAACCTCAACACCGATTGCTTCAAATCTTTCACGGTTAGCGGCAAGAAGCATAATCTCAGGATCAATAAGTGTTGTAACTGCCTGAATCTGCTCTTTTTTACATATTTCGAGAATAATATCTATATATCCCGGTTCTCTAATAAGTGGAACTGTGTATCTTACATCTGCAAAAGCAAATGCCGGTGCCACCTCAGAATTATCGGTAACAACTATCTTAACATTGTCTCCAAGAGTCTTTTTGAAGTCCTTTAATAATTCACATCTTCTACCAACACTGCAAAATAAAATATTCATCGTCCAAAACACTTTCTGATTAATCCTATAATGAGTTCCATATCCTCAGGTGTATTCTTAATATCACTTGGAAGGCAGAGACCATGTCTGAAAATATCTCCGCCGACACTCTCATCCCATGTATCTCCATTATCACCCTTAACCGGTGCCATATTCTTCTGTTCACCCTTAGCTGTAAAGAAGTCATTTTCTGCAAATACTGGCTGAAGGTGCATCGGCTTCCAGATTGGTCTGGTTTCAATGTTCTCTGCTGCTAATGTATCCATAATCATAGTTGGTGTAACAGCACTACTGTCAGCAATTGTCATACATGACAGCCAGCAGTTATCCTCTCCATCCGGATTAAGCGGATTCATTTTCACTTCAGGTATATCGGCAAATGCCTTTTCGTACTGCTTATATATTGCAACCTTTAAGGCCTTATGCTCATCAAGATGAAGTAACTGTCCACGACCAATACCTGCTACAACATTTGACATTCTGTAATTAAATCCAATCTCACTATGCTGATAATAAGGTGCCTGGTCTCTTGCCTGAGTAGCAAGGAAGAGTGCCTTTTTTGTATACTCCTCATTAGCAGAGACCATCATTCCTCCTCCGGAGGTTGTAATAATCTTATTTCCGTTGAATGAGTAGATACCTATATCACCGAAAGAACCTGCCTGCTTACCCTTATATGTAGAACTAAGCGCTTCTGCAGCATCCTCGATAACCGGTGTACCATGCTCCTTACAGATTGCAAGTATCTCATCCATCTTAGCCACAGTCCCGTACAGATGAGCCACAATTACAGCCTTGGGATTAGGATACTTCTCATAAGCCTTCTTAAGTGCTTCGGGATCCATATTCCAGGTATCTCTTTCGGAATCTATAAATACAAGCTTTGCTTTTTCATATGTTACAGGGTTACATGTGGCAGCAAAGGTCAAATCAGTAGAAAAAACCACATCATCCTGACCTATTCCCAAGCATCTCATTGCAAGATGAAGTGCTGCTGTTCCTGCTGAAAGTGCTGTTGCATGGCCACAATCCGTATATGCACACATCTCCTCTTCAAATGCTGTTACATTAGGACCTAACGGAGCAACCCAGTTAGTATCAAATGCCTCTTTAATGAACCTTTGTTCCTCACCATGCATTGTTGGACATGCCAGAAAAATCCTTTTGCCCATTATCATCATCTCCAATCTGTTTAGTCGGGTCTATTTTTTGTAATTATAGGTAGGTACGATATCCTGAATAAGTGGCCTTATATCAGCACACTCTGACTTTGATTCTTCCTTGAGATTCTTAAGCTGCGCAAAGAATTTCATCTCATCTATAACTATCGGCTTACCTATATGAATCATCTTATTCTCAGTATCCTGAAGACCTTCTTCATCCATAAGAAGCTCTTCGTATAATTTCTCACCCGGTCTTAAGCCGGTGAATTCAATTTTAATATCTTCATCAACCTTATACCCTGAGAGTCTGATAAGATTTTTTGCAAGATCAAGAATTTTGACCGGTTCTCCCATATCAAGAACAAAAATCTCTCCACCCTTCGCATATGCTCCGGCCTGAAGAACAAGAGATACCGCCTCGGGAATGGTCATAAAATATCTGATTATATCAGGATGTGTAACCGTAACAGGACCACCCTGAGCAATCTGCTTCTTAAATAAAGGAATAACGCTTCCGTTACTTCCAAGAACATTACCGAATCTTACAGCAACAAACTCTGTATCATAATGACGGTTAAAGGTCTGAACAATCATTTCACAGATTCGTTTACTTGCTCCCATAATATTGGTCGGATTAACTGCCTTATCGGTAGAAATCATTACGAATTTGCTTGCACCATATTCTGCTGCCGCCTGAGCTGTTTTCCAGGTACCGAATACATTATTCTTAATAGCCTCATTAGGACTTGTCTCCATAAGCGGAACATGCTTATGTGCTGCCGCATGATATACAATATCCGGTCTGTAGGTCTCAAATATTGTATTCATTCGGTTAGTATTTCTAACTGATGCAATAAGAACCACCAGATCCAAATCAGGATGATTATGTAAGAGTTCCTGCTGAATCTCGTATGCATTATTCTCATAAATATCAAGAATAAGAAGTCGTCTTGGCTTGTGATTTGCAATCTGTCTGCACAACTCACTTCCTATGGAACCACCACCACCGGTTACAAGTACAACCTTATTCTGCACATATCCCAGTATCGAATCGATATCTACTGCAATTGGATCTCTTCCCAAAAGATCCTCTACTTCAACATCACGAAGTTTACTTACGCTTACTTCTCCATTTACAAGCTGATAAATTCCCGGAAGCGAACGAAGCTTACATTCTGTTTCTTTACATATTTCAAGAATTTCTCTTATTGTATGTCTTGAAGCCGACGGAATTGCTACGAATATTTCATCTATCGCATGCGTATCCACACACTCAAGAATCTTATCTCTTCCGCCTTCAACCTTAACACCCTGAATATAGCTTCCCCACTTTGACTTATCATCATCAATGATACATGCCACTGTCATTGTAGAGAAATTACTTGTCGCAATTTCCTTAATAATAGAATTACCCGCATCACCTGCACCGATAATCATGACATTAATTGTATTCTTACGATTCTGTATTTTATGCTTCTGACTTCTTAAAAAACGGTACGAGAAACGGCTTATAAATATAAGTGTAATCAGTATAAATCCATATAGGAAATAGTAGCTGTTAGGAACGCCCCTTTTCTCTGTTTTTACCAGATTAAGACATACTCCATTTACTGCTGTTGATATTACACATGCCGCAACAAGACTCTGAAGCTCATTCTCCCCGGCAAAAGCCCATAAGCTGTTATAAAGCTTAAAAAGATAAAATAGTAGCAGTGTAACAACAATATTAATGGGCATACACTTCAGAATCGGAAGCAGGAAAAAATCCGGTATCGATTCAAAATCAAATTCAAACCTAAGTGCAATAGCAAGAAAGCTAGCAGCCAAAATACTTGCCACATCATATATTATGAGACATGTTCTTCTATAAAATAGTTTGTAGTTAAATACTTTTTTCATTCTCAGTTACCTTGAAAAACATAGGCAGTATTGCCATCATCGCCGCCAATCCCAGCGGATTGCAGGCATGAAATACCCACTCTACTACACCGGCCGTCAAAAAGCAAAGCAATACAACCGGAGTTAACCATAAATACTCATTCTTTTTATGATATTTAACAACTCTTACAAGACTTGTAATACCCATATAAGCCATCACAATAATAACATATATACCCGGAACAATTCCGAAATCAAACAAAATCTGAAGATATATATTATGGGCATGCGCAGCTTCACTACCATCATCAAGAATCGCACCCATCTCTTCATGTCCCCAAAGATTCAGCTGATTAAAATAACTTTTAAATATATCTATCCTTCCGTTTGATGCATCTACCGGCAGATCAACATCAATAATACCATTAATGAAAAGCCAGTATTCATCATCAGTCAGGAAATAGTAATCATCTCTCATTTCAAGGAAATGATGCCACTCATCGAGAGTCCATGGCGTATTTTTCAGGAAATCCGGTCTGTCATCCTCTTCTGTTTCACTCTCAGTTTCTCCCTCAGCCGAAGTAATAAGCATATCATCTTCGCCTGCAGATGCAACCTCACGAATTATTCCATGACGGAAAATATTATCCTGTCCAAATACAGGATCTGCCTCAGTTAAGGTCTCACCAACACCCAGTATCTTGCTTCCAAACACCTCAAAGAACCTGGCTATATCCATGTATCCAAAGCAGTCAGTCGGTGTTCCCTTATACATAGTTTCATCGCGATGCTCGTATTCATAGATTACCGGGTCATCAACAATTGCCGGAACAATTCTTGTCGCAGTGAATGTAATCGGAAACATAACAAGAACAGCACCAAATAAAAGCAATACATTGTCAAGAGCCTTTTTAATCCTGGTACCCTTCTCATAATTAATAAATGCCAAAGCAACAATGGTAACCACACCGGTAACGCCAATACACAAAAATGCTGTCCTTGCAAGCGTATAAATCTGATAGCACACAGCAGCACCAAACATAATAAGATCCGGAATCAACCTTCTTTTGTCTGACTCTGACTTATACCTAATAATAAATTTAACAAGAGCCGCACTTACTACAAGTGACATATGTGTCGCAGTCATGGTAACCGTAAAATATGTCATATTATATCTGTAATAGACAAACCTGTAATAGGGACGATGCATTAGTGAAAAAGCTAGCATCATCACAAAATTAAAGAGAATTCCATCACACAGATATATAAGATACTTATCTGCATCCTTCCAAAAAGCCAACCTAAAAATAATGAGACCACATACTACAACCAGGTATGCCGGCCACCATCTTGCGTTAGAAAAAGAAATCATCACAACTGCGAGCACTGCAAATATGGCTGCATTCAGTTTGCTTACAGAACGAGGCACAGCTTTTTTACGAATCATATTAATAATGGACATTATCATATTAATCAGCACGACTCCGCCAATCACGATAATGTACGCATTAAGTCTGTAGGTTAACTCATCCTCAGGAACTCCTACATATGGCTTAGCATAAAAATAAGCAAATATTCCGGAGGCAACCAGCCATACAAGATTAATAATATTAATTAGTTCCTTCAGACTATAAGTAAAAATCAACATCAGAAGAATCCATATGAGTACTCTTCTGGAAGCATATATATGATGAATCTCATACAAACCATTCATGTACTCAAAGCAATACCAGAATACATGACCTATGGCAACTACAATAAGCCACTTCTGTATATTATTCTTAAGAATCTGATAACTAATAAGCGGCTTACTGTCTTCTCTCTTGTAGCAGATAAGATATGCAATAAGCCCTGTAAGCAAAATAACTCCAAGGTAATAGAATAAAATACTGCTTATTTCTTTTCTGAATAAGTACAGCGGGAATATAGAAATCAAGGTAGCAATTCCCACGAGTATACAAACCGGAAGAAGCGTGAACTGAAGAAGTCTCTGAACAGTTATATATTCTTCATTCCATTTATTTCCAATCGTCGATCCCTGAATACTATAAATTGGCAATACTCCCGACAATCTGTTAATTACTACTACCACCGCAGCAAAAAGAAGCAATGTAATAATATACATTACGGCTATCTGCCACCAATTAAATTCCTTGGTATATACAAAATTTATTATTACATCCCTATCTGATATCTCTGTACCGGCATAATTCATACCACCTACAGTAATGGATGTCACAGGATCATTCTCCTGAATTCCTACTATAAGATCCTTATTAACACCATATATTGTATAAATATATGCAGTTCCCGGGTCTAAATAATATTCAACGGGAAGCTTAATCATTCCCGGAAAGGTTGAATTCTCGCCAATTTTAATATTCTTACTGCAAAGCTGGGTAAGAGTTCCATCATAAAGAGTAAAGTTTATCTCTTCACCTGCCATATCATTACAAACATATAGATTAACATATTCAAGCTCATTTCCGTCTGCTACAAATACCTGCGCTATATTATTGGCAGCATTTGCCGGAGCTGACTCTTCTAAATATACCTCCCCGCTTTTCACCTCAATGCTTCGGTTAATAAACCGACATGGCCACAAACATATAAGGAAGAGTGCGCATATGACTAAAAGAATATATATTATTGTCTGTCTTCTGCTTACTTTTATATTCATGTAAATCCTCAATTATGGTTCGGATTATATCTTCTTGGGTTACATCTGCTCTTCAATACAGAAAAGGCATCATATGATTATAACACAATATATTCCTATAAAAAAAGATGCTATCACTAAATTTTGTGTCTATTGTACTTTTTCTTTTTTTTGATAAACTGTTAATATGAAGAATAAAACTATTAATGTACGGAATTTAATTGCATATCTTCTTCCGCTTATAATGGTCGTTGCACACATTATAGTTATGTACAGCCTTTTTCCCGGAATATATTATTATGATATAGGCGTGCAGCTTGAGCAGTACAATTCAGGAATTTTCAATACCTCACATCCGCTGCTGCATACTCTTTTTGTCGGTTACTTCAGCAATCTTCCCAATGGCCGTGGCTACGTGGTTGCAACCATTATTCAGTTGCTGCTTGTAGACTCTTCCGTTTATTATATGCTTCTGTATGTATATTCCATCAGAAAGAAACTTGCAGCTCATATTTTCTTTGTATGTTTTTTTGCATTTATGCCTTTATGCAGTTTTTTAACCATATCCCATACAAAAGACATTCTTTTTGCTGCATTTGCTATTGTATTTGTTATTGATATGCTTCGCTTTAACAAATGCAAAAGCACTTATTCCCCTTTGTTTTTTCTTTTGTTTAGAATAAGAATGGCAATTAATATCATTCTCGTTACCCTTCTTAGGAATAATGCAATGTATGCCTTTCTTGCGATGCTTATAATTATTTTTGTTATTTTCATAAGAAACAAAAAGCAGCGCTATTACAAAGAACTACTAATTCTCCTTACATTATCAATATTCCTGGCTTTTGCATCCGGAAAGGCTCTTGTAAAAATTACCGATGCTAACCCCGGTTCAATCAAGGAAATGATGAGTATCCCATGTCAGATTATGGCAAGAATCTATAATACCTCAGCAACAGAGTCCGAAAAAGAGGTAATACTGTCCTATATTGCCAAACCTGAAGATTACCAGTATTATCTGGCAGACCATATCAAAATGCAGCTTGAATTCGATGTACTTGACAGCAAGTGCAAACACTTCCTGTTAGATACGGCAATTATTGCCATCCATCATCCAATAGATAGTCTTCTCGCAGTCTGGTATAATATCCAGGGCTTTTTTGATCCACTCCACTGCCCTTATTCATCTGACCACTTTTTCCTGGTTCCACTTGAATACAGAGGTGGCGCAGTTATGACTCCCAAATGGCCTGATATATATTATTCCTTTTATATCAATTACTTCTTCACAAGTGAAAATTTAAGTCACACGCCACTTATTATTTTTTTCAATATGGCGACTTATATTTGGATATATATCATTTCATTTATTGCATCAATAAGAAAAAAACAAAGGTATGCCCGCCTAAGCTATTTGTTCCCACTTCTTTATCTCGGAACTCTTCTTTTAGGTCCGGGGGCAATTATCAGATATGGCTTCATGTTCATTCTGCTTCTTCCGGTCGCATGGATGAATATTACAAATAAGCAATAGTAGAAATAACCCGAAACATATAGTTTCAGTATATAAAACATAGGAGGACAAATTATGAAACTCACCAAAAACCCCTTTTTCCTTATAGGACTGCTTTTTTCAATAATAGGAAGTGTTTTTGTAGTAATCGGTTTAGCAATATCAATGTCATTTTATATCAATGGTGGATCAATGACCGTTAACGGGGTTCCTGTATACTATGAACCCGGCACAATGGGAACCGGTCCCATATTATTCCTGGCAATATTCGGCGGACTCGGTATGATTTTTGCTGTGCTCGGAGTTATTTTCCTTATTGTTTCAATAAAACGATATAAAGCAGTTAAAATGCTCATTGATAACGAACAATATGTTACTGCCAGAGTAATTGATATTGTTCAGAATCGCAGTGTACGAATTAATGGCAGATATCCATATAATTTAATTTGCCAGTATGATGATAATTACGGAGGTGCACCGCATGTTTTTCAGAGCGACAATATTCTGCATCATCCCGGAGATGTTACCAATTTTACGCTTAAGGTCTACGTAGATAAGAATAATTGGGATCTCTACTATGTAGATGACAGTACACTAAACAACACAAATATATACTAATGCAAAAATGACGGGTAAGCACATCAGTACTTACCCGTCATCTTTACATATAGCGATGGCATAAAACTAAAGACTTTCATGGAAACCCTTCGTTTTACGCTCCAGTCACATACACTGCATTCCTTTAATATTTTCTTATATTTTTCCATTATTTCTTTTTGAATCTCAGGATGCTTTTCACTCATTTTTCCAACTCTGTAATAGTGAGTAAGCAGCTTACACATATATTTATATGCATCCTTATAATAAAGCTCAGTTAACTTATTATCCTTAAAAAAGCTCATCCTCGTCTCAATAGCCCATAGAATATCCAGCTTCTTAAGTGTAAATTCACCTCCCATGGTTCCTGCATTATTCTGAAAATAGTAATACATTGGTTTAGCCACTCTGGCAACCTTATGTGAAGCATGAATTAATCTTGCAGATACCTCTTCATCTTCAAATATTCTGCCCTCAACAAACTTGACATTCTGAATGTTAGATCTCTTATAGAGCTTATTCCATACAACTATTGTTTCAACGTTTCTTGGGCTAAATATCGCATCAAGCGTCTGAAGCGGCGTCTCTGTCTCAACATCAACCATAGGCAGTTCCTGTTTCCAGTCAACACTATCTCCTTCAAAATTCTCATATGTACAGATTGCAAGATCACAATCAGTATCATGACATATTGCAAGAAGAGTCTCTACATATCTTTCATGTATACAGTCATCTGAATCAACAAAACAGATATATTCACCTGTTGCCTTAGACACACCAAGATTCCTTGCACTGGCCTGACCACCGTTTTCTTTATGATATACCTGTATTCGTGAATCCTTTTTGGCATATTCGTCAATTATTTTGCCTGAAGCATCCTTAGAACCATCGTCAATCATTATTATTTCCAGATTGGTATATGTCTGCCCAAGTACGCATTCCATACATCTGTCTATGTACTTTTCAACATTATAGACCGGTATTATTACCGTAACCAACTCATTCATATTTATTCTTTTTCCGGGTACAGACTGCCTGTCCTGTCAAGGCGCTCCTGTCTCTCAACTGCAAAATTAGTCTCTTTTTTTGTTGTATCCACTTCTACACCATCGTGGTGAAGCACAACCTTAATAGTTAAGAAAATAACCTTTATATCCATTAGAAAGGAAAGATTTTCAACATACTCAACATCCTTTGCAAGGCGCTTATCCCACTCTAAAAGATTACGACCCGATACCTGCGCAAGACCTGTCAGACCGGGTCTTACAGTATGGCGAAGCTTCTCTTCCTCTGTGTAATATGGCAAATACTTTACAAGTAAGGGACGCGGCCCTATAAGGCTCATATCCCCCTTGAATATATTCCACAATTCAGGTAATTCATCAAGACTTGTTGACCTTAACATACTTCCAAATTTAGTAAGCCTTACGGTATCAGGTAGAAGATTACCATCTGCATCCTTCTCATCCGTCATAGTTCTGAATTTACACAGTGTGAATATTTTCTCTCCCCTTCCGGGTCTTTCCTGACGGAAAATAACCGGACTGCCCAACTTAGTTCTTACCAGTATAAATAGAACAAGATAAACAGGAGATAATAATATCAGTGCAACTCCGGATATAATTATATCCAATAATCTTTTTATAACTTTGTTATACATATCTATCCTTTTTACGCAGGCCAAAGCCACTGCTACTTATAATAATTAATGATTTTCTCAGTATACTGTCTGACATCATCAAAATGTATATTTTTACAATTATCTGTCAACTCAGAGAGTCTGTCATGATCTGTCCAGAGAGAGAAAATCTTTGAAGTTAAATCATCAGAATCTCCGGCCTTAAAAAGCATACCGGTGGGAGCATCTCCTAAACTTATAAGTTCCGGAATACCACCGATGTCAGCTCCTATAACAGGGGTTCCATACATCTGTGATTCCATTACTGAAAATGGACAATTTTCATACCATTCAGACGGATATACAGAAAAAGCAGCTTCCTCTATTAGCTTCTGCAATTCTTCACCTGACTTAAATCCAACATTAGTAATATTATCTATTCCACTTAGTTCGGAAGCAAGTGGACCGGAACCCGCAAAGATAAAATTTATCTCCGGAAGATTCTTACATGAATTTATTAATGTTCTTATCCCCTTCTGAATATCAAACCTTCCAAAATATAGTACATAATCCTTCTTTTCAATTACTTTGTCGCAGGACCTTTTATCTGTCAGGAAATTATGCATCATTACAAGCTTATTCCTAAGAATCTTATCCTCTGCAAACCTGTCAAAAAGAAACTTACTCGGACAGATTATTGTATCAACCAGGTCATATGTTTTACGCCACTTGTAGTAGAATGCCTCAAAACTGCCAATAAGGCTACGTGCCTTTGAACCATGAATGCAGGAATGTCTGGTACATTCCATGTATTTTCCGCCCATACAACGACTGCAAATCTCACCGGTCTGCGGGATATACATCATATGATTGGGACATATCCACTGATAGTCATGAGCAGTAAATACAATTTTACACTGATGCCCTGTCCTTTTTGTATATGAACGAATTTCATATATAATACTTGGAGTAATCTGGAAATTAATGTTGTTAAGATGAACCGCATCAGGCTGCATATCTTCCAGAACCTTGCGAATCTGCTTTTTTGCTTCAAAACTGTAGATTATCTTAAATGGCATCAGAAGCTTGGATATAAGCTTCTTAAGCTTACTGCCACTTCCACCATTATGAAAATCCATGTTGGATGTGTATGCGCCAATCCTGTTACCTACCGTCCTGTCCGGATGTTCCATTCCAAAAAACTGGACCTCATGGCCCAGTTCTTTAAGTTCTTTGGCAAGTTCAAAAATATATGTTTCAGATCCACCATTTGGATATAAAAATTTGTTAACAATAAGTACTTTCATTCTTTACAGATTTTCCTTATACCATTCAATTGCCAGTGCGATTCCTTTTTCAAAGTCATAATCAGGATCATAGGACAGAAGCTTTTTAGCCTTTGAGATATCTGCATTCGAATGCTTAATATCACCTGCTCTGTCAGGACCAAAATTTGGTTCTCTCTCAACGCCAAGTGCCTTACACAAACCATAATAAATATCAATAAGATACTCACGTCCGCCATATGCAATATTAAAGGCATTGCCCGCTGCCTCACTTGGTGCAAGACAGGCCTTTAGATTGGCTTCAATTACATTATCAATATATGTAAAATCTCTTGACTGCTTTCCGTCTCCATTAATTGTTGGTGTCTCACCATCAAGTAACTGCTTAATAAACTTAGGAATAACTGCAGCATAAGCACCATTTGGATCCTGTCTGCGTCCGAAAACATTAAAATATCTCATTCCATAAGTATCCAGGCCATAGAGCTTATGATAAAGCTTAGCATATTCCTCATCTACTCTCTTGGTAAGTGCATATGGACTAAGGAGATTTCCTTCCTGTCCCTCAACCTTGGGAAGAACCGGATGATCACCATATACGGATGAACTTGAGGCATATACGAATTTCTTAACTCCCTGTTGTCTTGCAGCCTCCATCATATTAAGTGTACCGGCTATGTTGTTGTAGCAATAAAAAATAGGCATTTCAATACTTCTCGGAACACTACCCCAAGCAGCTTGATTAAGAACATAATCAACACCCTCACATGCCTTCATACATGTATCAAGATCCTTAATGTCCCCTTTGATGAATTTGTAATTAGGTCTGTCAATAAGCAGATCAACATTCTCCTGCTTACCTGTTGAAAGGTCATCCAGACAAACTACATTATATCCCATATCAGTAATCGCTTCACAGAGATTAGAGCCAATAAATCCCGCTCCTCCTGTTACCAAAAAAGTGCTTCCTTCCGGAAATTTCAAATCCTTATATCCCATGTTCTTCTCCTCTATATTTATTAACAACATATGTTGCCATATACATAACTAGTTTAATGTCATCTCATCATCAAGGGTATAAATATAATTGGGTTCCAAAGTCGGATATCCTTTCTTATTCCCCTCTTCAATTATAGCAAAAATATCCGCTTCCTCTCCTGCATAAAAGACCGCCACACCATAAGAGAAATCCTTAAGTCTGATTGAATACATTTCTGCAATTGCAGAAGCCTCCTCCTCAGTCTCGACCGAGCATATAAGTTCACCCGGCACATATTCTGCCTGGGAGAACTGAATACCTTCATGCTTTGCATCCTCCGGCATTTCCGTACTATCAGGAATATTGCTGTCAACTGACATTGTTGTCATATATTGCTTGCCTCTGCAGCCTGTTAGTAATATTCCGGCTACAATGGCAATAATAGCCGCAGCCACTATCACAAAATTCTTCATAAATAACCTCACAACCAAATAAAAACTATATGTACATCTATAGCAATCCTAACTTAACAGGCCATAATGCACACTAACCTATATCAGAATATCTCCGACCTTAGGTTCAACATTCGATTCAAACTTATCGATAAGTAATGAACCATCAACAGTTCTGATAATAAGCTTTCCATCAAATATATCAACAATCTCCCCCGGTGCATACGCAGAAAAGTCAATCATTTCATCAAATGGATGTGCCTGCCAGATTGTTATTTTATTATTCTCATCTTCCGAACCGACATATGCAAATGCCCCCGGGAAAGGAGCCGCAACACCTCTGATAAGATTATATATATCCCTTGTTCGTCCCTTGAAATCTACCTTTCCGTCAGCAGCCGTACGTTTATTATACCACGAATCATAATCCTTTGAATTTGTTCTTATTTGAACATTTCCATCTTCATACGCAATAAGCAGCTTTTTAATTAAATTTTTGCTGCATATCATATTCTTATACTGCGCTGTCCTTATATCATCATGAGGTGTAATAGAAAAAGTCTCCGTAGCGAATATATTGGGACTGTCCGCATTCTCATCATACTTAAAAAGATTTAGATTAAATCTGCTGTCTCCCAAAATAATCGACCAGTTAAGAGGACTTCTTCCCCTACCAAACGGAAGATAACCTGCATTACCATGAAAGCCAAAAACACCATATTTGAAACAGTCAAGCACACTCTTAGGCATGAGTCTCTGCCAGCCCATTGATATACCTATTTCAAACTCATTTTCCTTAAAAAAAGCTGCTGTTTCATCATCATTAAGACTATAACTCTGCGCCTCATAAACCGGTATACCATACTTTTCCGTAAGAAAAGCAAGTCCCTTATATCCGGATACCTGGGTCTTCTTAGTTATTTCAGGTGAAATTGTAACTACAAGATCAACCTTACAGATTTCATTCTGTATAAACGATATAATATTCTCCGATGTATCCTTTACACCAAATACTACAACATTATATTTCATCTTTGCCTCCGGTAATCTCTTCAATTATATTTCTGTACATTCTGATTACAATCTCTCTGCTGAAATTCTTCTCAACATATTCTCGGCCCTTTTTGCCCATATCCTCACGTCTGGCACTGTCATATGACAGAATTTTCTTAAGTGCACAAATCAAAGCCTCTGAATTTCTCGCCTCAAACAATAGTCCGGTCAGCTCATCATTAAGAGTTTCTCTGCATCCGGGCACATCAGAAGCAAGCACCGGTCTTCCACATGCTGCTGCCTCCAAGCACACATTAGATAATCCTTCATGATAGGATGGATGAACCAATATGTGACATTTTTCATATACGGAATCCATATCATCAACAAACCCAAGATAATTAAGCTTACCCTCATTAATAAGTCTGCTAATCTGAGGTTCATAAACATCTCTTGTCTCTTCCTCATAATTGCCGGCAAGTTCAAAGGTAACCTTTGGCTCTCCGCTAGGAGCGCCCAATTCTTCTACTGCTGAAAGGAATTCCCTTGCACCCTTATCATCCATTACCCTTAATACGGCTAATATTCTAATCCCGTCTGCTTCATCCGGATAAGGCTTATACGAATGTCCTTCCAAATTTACTCCCGAACCGGGAAGCATTTTTGCTGTATTTCTTGCAATCCCATGAGACTGCATAAAATCTCTGTTATGACTATTTTGAAAAAAGACACATCTTGCTCTGTTAAGTGCCACCCTATACATAGTAATAAGCACCTTACTTAAGATGCCACCATTTTCTATTGCAGTTCCAAGCCCCGTAACATTACATATATAAGGGGTATGTGTAATAGTACATGCCAGTCCGCCATAGACATTTGGCTTAATCGTGTATGTACATACAACATCCGGCCTTACCTGTTTAATCAGAGCCTTATAGCTTCTAAAAAGCTTATAATCCTTTATCGGGTTCATACCCCTCCTCTGAAAAGGAATATGAATCATATGGCACCCTTCGTTTTCAAATATTTCATAATAATGATCAGCATCGGGAAGAGTAATATATACCTCGAAATCCTTAAGCAAATCCATCACTATTTCATTTCTGAATTCATACAATCCACTGGATGAATTAGATATAATAAGTACTTTTTTCATAATAATCCTCAGTCCCCAATACCATTTTCAGGTAGCTGTCTGCCGGCACTTATAAAATATATCGGAAGGCAGAGCAATAATGAGAAAACATATCTAAACGAGAATGCTAATGGTGTTGCAATAAGAAGAGTACACCATAGTGCAAGGGTTGGTATTATAGGCATAAGCATCCTATAGTATCTTTTCTGCAAAATAAAACTAACAGCCCAAAGCATAATCCAGATAAGAAGTCCTGAACTGATAACCCATCTTGGTCCAACTATATCAGTAAGTAAAATCCCTGTTTTCTGACTAAAATAATCACTCATATAGAACTCTGCACCATAGCAGTGTGTATTACAGTAATATGCACTCGAGCTTGTCTTCCAGACATCCCAAAAGCCAATTGTTGAAAGCAGATATCCCTTAACAGCAAGCACAGGATTTTTAACTACTATTCCTGCGTATGCTTTAACAAACTTCCCCGTATTGGCATTAAAATATTCCGAATTAAATAAAGGATCAAATTTTATGGGATCAACTACAATCGGATTATATAAATTAATCCATCCATCCATTGGAAGAATATTATCAAATACTTCCCTTTCACTATCACTCATTTTACCGGCCGAGGATATAATATATGCTGTCTGCTGAATCGGAATACCATACTTCTCCACAGGATCCGACTGCTCTACTCCGCATGCATTATAAACAGGAATCTGAATAATCAGTGACGCAGCAATAACTGACACACTCGTCAGTATTATTATTTTTTTATCTTTATTACAACCGGCAATGTGAATAAACAATGCAAGAGCGACTGATACGGCGATTACAATATATATACCATTATTACGCCCAAATATAACAAGTGCTGATAATAATATATATTTCACAATATCAAATCTGCTTAATACTGCCTTTTCCTTATTCAGCTTTATGACTATCACATACATTAACCAACTGTACAGGAACATAATCACTCCAAAAGGAGTATCCTTCCACAGACTGATACTATATAAAGGAAAAATCGGCATCAGCGCAAACAAGGCAGTAAGTAAAGATATAACCCAAATTCGCACAGATTTTTTTCTAAGCCATACCATAAATGCAGCCGCTGAAGAAGCCATCATAACAGCCTGCAAGATTGTCATAAGCTTCATACCACCATATACCCACTGATTAGCAATATTTCCTATCCAAAAGATCAGTCTCCAAAACAGTGCATATAATACAGTATTCTGATTATCCATAGGTTGCTCACCTAATGCAATATGAATGGAATACAAGGTATCATTATATATTCCACCGGGCCAGTAACTCATAAAATATGGAATCCAGGTAATCATAATAATTACAAAAACACCAATTCCAACAACAAGTGGTCTCGTCTTTACCTCACCCTTATAGGTCAATAACATACCGGCATGATTAACTACAAATCGAAATAATTGCAAAATCATATAAACTGCAACCGCTATAACAAGCAATAACAATATATCCACTACTCTGAATGCAGTAACATATGTTGTAAGAATATTGGAATGAACTGCTTCCTCATTAATCACGTGCATACTCATAATGCACATAAGAGCAAATATAATTGCATATGCTGCCTCAAATTTTCTAATTGGTAAAATATAATCCAATACTTTTTTCATCAATTAATATCAACCTATTATACTTTCAATATATTCCTGCCACTTACGATTAACCTCAGTTGGAGCAAGCCTCTTTCTTATATCTGAAGCCATAATCCCCAGTGCCTGTCTTCTATCCGCATCTTCCATCAGCCCGGCTAAGGCTCTTGCAAGGCCTTCCTTATCATCAACCCTAATAAGTATCCCCGATACTTCATTCTCAATTAAATCAGCCGGTCCACCACAAGGACAGTCTGTGCTTATGCATGCCTTTCCCATTGCCATAGCTTCAATCAATGCATTAGGCATGCCTTCTACCTTTGAAGGTAGTACAAAAATATCAGCCTTACTCATTTCTTCAGGTATATTATCCACTACACCATGAAAAACAATTTTATCGGCCACATTGCTTGCCTTTGCAATAGCTTCAACCTTCTGTCTGCTCTCGCCGTCTCCATATAGATGAAGTGTCCACTTACTGTCACTGCCGCAGACCTGAACAAACGCCTCCACAAGCATCTTCTGATTCTTATTATCATCTATTCTTCCGACAGTAATTACCCTGAAATCAGAAGTCTTATTACCTTGTGAAACCTCTCCCATATTATCCAGATATTCCGCAAACTCTCTGTTTATACTGTTAGGCAGAATAACCGCCTTTTTCTGAAGCCTTTTAGGGAAATATTCCATAGCCTGCGTTGTCTGAAGAACAATTCCGGCAGCCCTTCCAAACATGGCAAAGGTAAGCTGCTTAACCCCTTTGCCCGCAAGTTCTCTTTCCGGTGCACTCCTGACACTTACAACCACAGGAATCTTAAGTGGCATTGCACTGGCAATAGCCATTAGATTATTTTTTCTTATAAAAGAAACAATAATATCAGGTTTTATTTCTTTCCAAATTTCTTTAAGCTTCTTAATTCTTGCCAAAAGATTCCCCAGACGCTTGCCCGTATCCTCAGCATCCGTTATATCTGCGATAATTCGTGTTATTTCCGGTCTAAGCTCATATTCCACTTCTTCTCTAAGCTTTGTAACCATAAAAACATCATAGCCCTGTTCATAAAAGAACAAGGCAAGATTACGAATCACTCTCTCAGCTCCGCCTTTTCCGAGACTTCCAATATAAAAAGCTATTCTTTTTCTGTCATTAGGAGTTTTCTTCAATTAATTGCCCTTCTTATTATCGCCAAATAGAATCGGATATAGCGGAATAATAAACCATAAAATCAATACATATCTTACAATTGTTGTTGGTCCAAGTAGCACTGTCAACCATAACAGCAATACCGGAATCAGCGGTACTATGTTTTTTCTTTCACGAATAATCATAAAGAAAATCAACATAAATAACCAGAATACAAATCCCGGTGAGAACAACATACTGACTACCGGAACCTTCTGTTGAAATAAGTTAAGACTCATATTTCTATAGAATAACTCAAGAACCTTAAACTTACTGTCACGTTCTCCAGGAGGTTCTGTCTCAAAACCAAAATACGAACTGTCTCCATATTGGAAGGTATACATCTGATTGCCTTTATATACATTATTTATTGCATCCGGATACCAGTATCCATATGAAGTGCCAAGCCAGGCATTAAGATAAATCATAGGTTTCTTAAGGCCGATTCGCAACCAAAGCGCCCTATATCTGGATGGGTTTGACTCATAGGCATAATTATCGAATCCGCTTTTTAACACATCACTGATTCTCAAATTATATGTAACAAGATATTCTTCAGGAATAACCTCATGAAGTATCTCAATATCCTCATCCGTAAATACATCCTTTGAGTAAGTATAAACCCTTGATATCTGCTGTATTGGCACTGTTAGCATCTCTTGATGCTCATTACTTTCCGCTCCTGTTGCGGTCTTCAAAATCAAATTACCACCAAAGAAAAGAAGTACCGACAAAAGCATGAGAATTGCTGTTTTTGCCGCTATAGACTTATTTTTTTCCTTAACAAGAATTATATAAATAAATGGAATTGCAACAATATATGCATACAGTCCATTATTTCTAAGAAGCATCATTAATACCGAAGAGATGACAAACAAGAGCATCTCCTTCATCATAAAAAAGCTGCCGCTTTTAAGATTTACAAGAAGTAATACAACAAGTAAAAAGAAGCCTGTAAAAAGCGTATCTTTTGCTGTACATACAGAATACAACGGAAAAAGAGGAAAGAATGCATAAAAAGCCATTACAAGCGCAAGAGCAACCTTCTTCAATCCCCATTTCTCTAACAGCTTGATGCTATAAGCAAATATTCCTGACAGCACTGTCATCTGGAGAATTACATAAATCGCAATACCTGTATTGGCTGTCCATCCGATATATTCTGCCGCATGAATAATTCCGCCAAGCAACAGCACATGTAAAAGAGGATGATGCATCGTAAAGGTTCTTGATATAACCTCTATATATTCTTCCTGGGCATCATATACAAATGCTCCCGGATACAGTGCAAGCATAGTAGGCAGCCATAATAGTAACAAAATTGCCCATATCTGATATATATTAAAAGGCTTTTTCTCTTTTTCACTACTGCCCTTATCAAAAAGCTGCACTACAAGAAAATCAAGCCTATCCCAGATACTATTAACAACAGGCATCAGTGTTAATGCCATTGCCACAATTGAAATCCAAAGAGAAAAGTCCATAATACGCACATTTTCAGCTGATTCCATCCTGGCACCAAACTGCATTGCCATAGAAAACAGAACAGAGAAAACAGCCGAACATATCTGCTTCCTTTTTCCGGCCACAACAAATTCCGGAACTATCCTGTTAAGAATATATGCGCTTCCGATAAAAATGAAAAAAGCCAGAATACTGTTAGTATACGCAATACTTTCCATTGTTCGTAGCGCTAAAATCCCTCTGAAGCTCCAGGTTCCCATAAAGGCAAGTAAATATGGCAGTACTTTTATCAATATGCTGTTTTTATCTGCACCTTTTTGTGTCATATTATCTTCCCATATACTTATCTTTTGTTATGCTCATCATAGTCATCGGCACCTTTTCACCATCTGAGCACGGTACATCTGCTACTTCTTCATCAACCACAAACCCCGAATTGAGGAAGGAATACACGGAAGGTTTATTACTTGTAATAGCCCTTGATATAATCTTTTCAAGTCCAAGCTCATTAAAAGCATAATCCAGTGTCAGCATTAACACTCTTTTGCCAACTCCCAAACCTCTTATATTTTCTTCTCCCAAAAAAACTCCGTATTCTGCAGTTTTGTTGTATGTATCTATATCGCGCAGATATGTGGAACCGACAGGCACATCATTTTCCTTAAGACATACCACAAACTGGGCAACTTCTCCTGTTTCAACCTTGTCACGCATCCATTTTTCATGAATATCAGATGTAAATTCTTCTCTATAAAAGAAATACTTCTTAACATTGTCCTGATTACGCCATTTAACTATAAGCTCGGTATCCTCATATGTTATCGGTCGAATATATACTTCTACACCTTTAATCATAACAACCACTTTCCTGTAACATCTTACAATTTTAGTTCATAGTTTCTGTATGTCTCAACAAAACCGGAGTTAATCACTGCCTTAGCCGAGGCTTCATTTTCAGGCTTTATCTGACCTATCAGAGTTTTAATATCAGGACGGTTTTCCCTTACCCACTCACAGATATTGGATATTAAGGCATTACCCACACCTGTACCTCTGTAATTCTTATCAACACTCAATCCAATTGTTGCCTGCCTATTATCAATGCTGAGTCTGCACTGTCCGACAGGTGTATCATCACACATCAGTATCAGTTGAACATTATGCTCCTTATCTGACAGTATTCTGTCAAACCACCTTACATGGTCCTCATACTTTATCTCATTACTATTGAAGGAATTTGCTCTAACTTCTTTTTCATTTGCCCAGTTATAAATCAGATCCACGTCATCTTTTGTAGCGTATCTGTAATAATACTTATCACTCATATTACTCAAAATACTCCTCTTTGAAAGGCATACCAAATTCTATGTCCATAGTAGCTTTTTTACCGAGGATTTCTTTGTAATATTTGGGTTTCATACCATATCCCGGACGTATAACCCGAATATTCTCCTCTGTAAAAACATCTCCCTTTTTTACATCCTTAACAACAAATATAGACTTCCTAAACTGAACATTTCCCATTTCCTGAGTAGTAGGTCCATAGCTTACCATACCCTCTGCCTTTTCCGCCTGCCTTATGTCCTTTACCATAGATGCAAACTCTTCCGGTGGCATTGAGAAAGAGACATCCGGATTCTCAATCTCTCTGCTTAGGCAGAAATGCTTCTCAATTATAGAGCCACCCTTTGCAATAGCTGTTACCGCCCCTACTGAACCCATTGAATGATCGGATAAACCTACCGGAACATCGAATTCATTTTTCATATCCAACATCGTTGCAAGATTCATCTCATCAGTAATCGCAGGATAGGCGCTTGCACAACGAAGCAATGCAATATCATCGCAGCCACTACTTTTCATTGCAGCAACAGCTTCAGTAATCTCCTCTTTTGTTGCCATTCCTGTTGACATTATTATCGGTTTCTTTTTGGAAGCAACATATTCTATAAGCGGTATATCTACTACCTCAAAGGAAGCGATTTTATAAAAATCAACACCAATCTCTTCAAGAAAATCAACCGAAGTCTTGTCAAATGGTGTAGAAAAAAAGTCTATTCCTATTTTATCTGCACAGGCCTTTAGATCCGCCTGCCATTCCCACGGAGTATATGCCTTCTCATAAAGGTGATAGAGATTCTCACCCTCCCAGGTTCCATCACCAATGTGAAAATACTTATTATTGCAATTAATAGTAATCGTATCCGGAGTATATGTCTGTATCTTTATGCAGTCCGCTCCTGCTTCCTTAGCAGCATGAATTATCTCCAGAGCACGCTCCTTGCTTCCGGCATGGTTCCCTGACATTTCAGCAATTATATATGCCGGATGCCCATCACCTATAATTCTCCCATTTGGTAAAGCTATAGTTTTTGCCATTATTATCTCCATTCATTTGTTACAAACCAATTAGCCATATTAGTCCATTCACCTGTTACAAACCAATTAGCCGGATTTAGTCTTCCTTTTTACCATTTGTAGTATTACGAATAACATACTGAGGTGCGTTATTTACACCAATATACATTCTTCCTATATACTCACCTACCATACCAAGCATTAGCAGTATCATTCCACCAATGAACATCAACGCTGACATCATTGATGCATAACCAACCGGTGCCTGTCTCACCACAAAATGCTTGATAATAGTATATATTCCATATATAAAACCAATTGCTGCCAGTATTACTCCTGAATAGGTTGATATTCTGAGTGGCGTCACACTAAATGCCGTAAAGCCATTCATCCAAAGTGTAATCAGCTTCTTAAATGTATATCCGCTTTTGCCAATCTCACGCTCTCTATGATTAACCTCTACATTTACTATATGCTTAGTGCTTCTAAGTACAAGACCTATTACATACGGATAATTCTTATCATACTTAAGCATCTCATCAACAACAAAACGCCGTGCAGCAAAATAACTGCTTACAAATAATTCCTTAGGTTTACCAAGCAAAAACTGAAGCATCTTTTCATTCACCCAGCTGCCAAAATTCCTAAACGGTGAATGCTTTTTATGTCCATATTTTGCATAAGCAACATCCTCACCGGCTTCAATGGCATCAAGCAGTTTGTCAACTTCATCAGCAGGTGTCTGCCCATCATCATCCAGGCAAACAAGGATATCTCCGGTAACATAATGAAAACCGGCCATAAGTGCCGCATGCTGACCAAAATTCTTGGCCAAATCGATTCCAATTATATTTTCCTGAGTTTTCGAAAGAGACTCTATAACTCCATAGGTATTATCAGGCGATGAATCATTAACAAGTATAATCTCATATGTATACCTGTCTGACATTTCCTTCATTTTACTGTTAATCTCTTCGATAACCTTAGGCAGCGTCTTCTCGCTTCTATAGCATGGAATTACAAAACTTATCTTTTTCATTTTCCGTCCAATCCTGTTCAATTCAATCCTTTGTTACGTCCGGTATATTATAAACAAATAACTGACCATTCTCACTATCAAATACGTCCGTTAATTCAATCTCTGCATCCTGCTTATCGGTCTTTGCATACAACCAGTCTCTAAACCATTTCATTTCATCAATATTTTGTGATGTTACAAAATAATAATCATCGGCATATGCGCTTCTCTTAGCATTATTAAGAGGACTAAAAGCCATCCATCCCCCTGCAAGCTGCTGATTCTTTTTGGAATTCTGTCCGGTAAATACCTTCTCTGTCCAACCAACAGTTGAATATACATCTAAATAATAGTATTTATCCTGCTTTTCAAGTGTCTGTGTCAGCATACATTCCTGTCTGTTAAGATTGTCACGCAACAGACCTTTTTCCTTCACTTCAGACCATTGTGTTCTAATACATCCTACTGAAACAATAATAAGCAATACCGCAGTTATACAACAAAAGGCTATAATTACTTCCGGGCCACTTGAACCTGTCCTTCCGTTATCCTTAACTCCTACCTGAGCCTCCTTAAGCTCGTTCAGAAGCATCATTACAAGAATCACTATTTCTATCAAATACATCGGGTGAGTAATTCGTGGAAGGATTCTACCCCTGTGTAATACAAAAATCCAGGCAATACTCCTAAAAGCAAACAAGGTTAAAAAGGATAAATACAATTTTTTCTTTTTCCTATAAAAAGCCGCAACGAATACCGCAACATATAAAAGCATTATAATTACTGCAAATGGCCCAAACTGACCTGCTTCATCAGCAAAAGGTGTTGATGCATCATAATCCTTTTTTACTTCTATATCCGAAATATTACGGATATATTCCCCAATTGAGGTTTTAAGTGTCTTGGAGGTACGGGAATATGTGGTTCCATCCGGATTCAGGGCTTTTCCGCTTTTTGCAAAATCAGCCACCGTATTAAGCAATTCTGCATCAATATCCTCATCTATCGCAAAATTGTAGTTTACCAAAAGAGAATACTGTTCTAAGGTAATTCCCCGTCCCTCATAGAAATCGCTGTTTGCATTATAATCAGGTATACCTGTAAAATCATATACCTCGGTTCTTGCATCAAAGAACTGCCTGAACTCCCTCCAGTCGCTACTACTGTACGCCACCTTATCAATAACCGTAGTTAATATAATAGTTGCGATAATTACTGCAATAAATGAAAAGTATTTTTTTATATTGGCTAAGTCAAATATCCCCTTATAATTCTCTGCATCATTTTTCTCAGGTTCTGCCAACCACCTTGCGATACCCGTCGCCCCCATAAATGGGCACATAAGCAGGAACATCTCACTTCTAAAATTATATGCAAGCACAAGCAACAGTATTGCAGGAATCATTGCCTTAATATATTCTGCAACAGGCTCCTTTATTTTGTGACAGCTATGTGTATATACGATAACAGTTGCTGCAATACAAAGCATGCCACTTACTACTGTATACTGAAGCATTACGATTTCCCATATATACAGAGTAGCGAATGTAACAGTAAATACAATTGTTAATAATAACCTCTGCCACAGTGGTTCCAAATATGTAAGCAAATGCCTAAATATAATTACAAAGGAAATCACAAAGCAGGCTATTTCCGCAATTCCAAACCATGGAAGACCGGGTATCAGATTATATAAAAAAACAAATAGAATACTGATCGGATACATCATCTGATTATTGTGAGCATCCGGCTTTCCTGTATAAATACCTGAAATAATATCCTTAATCAGTATGTCATCATTCAAATCATAGTAAAAATCAAATACCAAAGCTATGATTCCCCACAGTAGGCCTGCTGCCACAATTGCCAGTATTAAGTTTTCCCACAGTGCTCTCTTTTTCATATATAATTATGCTCTAAAAAAATCATGAACCTTTTCACAGATGTAATTAACATTATCTTCAGTCAGACCATAATATAAAGGTAATCTGACAAGTCTGTCACTTTCCTTAGTTGTATATACATCCTCACCGCTAAACCTTGCATATTTAAGTCCTGCAGGTGCCGAATGAAGTGGTACATAATGGAATACTGCCATAATATCGTTTTCTTTAAGATAAGAAATTAATTTACCTCTTTCCTCAATATCCTTAACCTTAATATAGAACATATGAGCATTATGCTCACAGTATTCCGGTATATACGGAAGCTCTATTTTTCCGTCCTCTGCCAAATCCGTCAGTAATTCCTTATACTGCTGCCAGCTATCCATTCTATCCTTTGTAATCTCATCTGCCATCTCTAACTGCGCCCACAGATATGCTGCATTCATATCACTTGGAAGATAACTGGAACCAAAATTAACCCATCTGTATTTATCTACCTGTCCACGGAAGAACTTGCTCCTGTCCGTACCTTTTTCACGGAATATCTCGGCATCTTCAATATACTTTTCATCACGCATAAGGATTGCACCACCTTCTCCCATTGAGAAGTTCTTGGTTTCATGGAATGAAAAACATCCAAAATCACCTATGGATCCAAGTGCCTTACCTTTGTAGGTTGACATAATACCTTGAGCCGCATCCTCAATTACTAAAAGATTGTGTCTTTTGGCTATATCCATTATCGTATCCATCTCACAGCCAACGCCTGCATAATGAACAGGAACTATTGCCTTTGTTTTATCGGTAATTGCTTCCTCAATCTTGTTCTCATCAATATTCATGGTGTCCGGCCTGATATCAACAAAAACCGGTGTAGCCCCTCTAAGAACAAATGCATCTGCAGTTGATACAAATGTATATGAAGGCATTATAACCTCATCTCCCGGACCTATTTCTGCCAATAATGCTGCTAACTCTGTTGCATGTGTACAGGATGTCGTAAGCAATGCCTTTTTACAGCCTGTCTTATTTTCAATCCATTCATTACAATTTTTGGTAAACTTGCCATCACCGCAGATTTTTTGCGCTTCAACTGCCTGCTTTATATAGTTCATTTCATTTCCTGTAAAAGGTGGCACATTAAAACAAATCATTTTCATTCTCCTTAGTTTTTACTTAAAAACTACATATTCATCATTTCTGAATATCTCAGACATATGTCTCGTATTAATATAATCAAATAAAATATCCTGCTTTACCGCTGCATTGGCACCTGAAGACTCACCCGTTACATGCCATATAACAGCACTGCTTGCCGATTCATCGGATATCGACAAATCTATAAGATCAAGATCAAAGGTATCAGTTGGATAAGAATCAAGGTCAGGCCAGGTTGTACTTATAGCGGACGGAATACGAAGTACAAATGAAAGTCCCGGACAATCTCCCCAATATACAGCAGATTGTATATCACTGTCCTGCGAATATATAAATTCACAAAGTTCTGTAAGTCCACCGGCATTTGCTGCACCGGTACGCATTCCCCTAATTGAGGCTACGCATTCAGAATTACTCATATTCTCGCCAATGATTGTATCCCTTTTTGTTCCATCCATTCCATCACGGAATACAAAGTCCACATGGAACATAGTCGTCTGAATTATTATCACTGCACCCACTATTAATAGCATACTCATCCAAGGGAAGTTGCATCCATACATAACACCCTCTAAGCGGATTCTATGAACTCCCCGATACATCCATCCTGCAACCACATAGATCACAAACGGCATAACAAGGAACATATTATTGAGATTCTGACAGGTGTAATTATTGCTTCCAAGTGGCGTTATCAGTACCATTACAAGCGTGATTGCAGCATATGTCTTAAGCAATATGTTGTAATTCTTTTTACATAAAACAACGATAGCACTTATAAGGGCTAAGTAGAGCGTAATCATTCCCCACTCAAACATTGCCGTATAATCCTCATAGTATCTAAAGGTATACATGCCTCTGCCCCACATAAAACGAAGCATAACTGCAACTATTATCACATATGCTATCCTACCGAACCATTTAAGTATATTACTTGTCTTGAGGGCGGCCATCATTATTGTTCCCGCAAATATAACTGCTAAAATTATTGCAAGCCATTTAAAGCTGTTTATATATGCTTTAACAGTGGCAATTATCATTCCCAAAAGGCTATATCCTTCTGAACTGTTTGATATTGCTCCCAAACCTGAAATTGTTTCCACCATTCCATCAAGTCCAAATACTGCAAGTATTAGCATTAATGGAATCAGTACACCCACTGTATATCCTGCAACACATAGTCCTGTTTTCTTCAAAATTTCAGGCCATACAATGCTGCTCTCTTTTTCACATATATGTTTATAAATTACTGCAGTCCATACAACCACAATCAGTGCCATTTCGGCAAGATTGGGAATTCTTACAAATACATTAACTCCAAGCACCATTCCTGCAAGACACAGAAAAATGTCAGAATCATTCCTGACTGCAATGTAAATAAGCAAAGCTCCTGCAGAAAACAGCAGATAGGTCATATAATTATACAGAATGCCTGTCGGAATCCAGCAAAAGCTGATGGCAATAAATTCACCGGCAAATAATACAGGTGCGGTAAAATCCCGACGTAAAGTGTAATAACACATGAGTGCTAATGCCGACACAATAAGACCTGTATATATATTGGCTCCCATCAGTGTATTTCCACCCGGAAGATGGACTATAAGCTCACCAACCAGATTTGACAGATACGTACTAATAACCCATACGCCACTTAACCTGTCTGCAAACAGATAATTACCAAGACTATATGTGGAATCTGATACGTCCACTCCCTGATTGACCTTAATTAATGGCCAAATAAGTAGAATTAGCGGCATAAGAATCTGCTCTACCGGCATCGATATCTTCTTATATAATTGTTCACATGTTAACAACAGTTTCTTCATTTCTTTTTATTAATCTCTACAAGTTTAAATAGTCCTGCCCTAAAATAATCAACTATTACTCCCACTGCAAATATTATAAGTATGCAAAGAAGCATATGAATTATCTGCCACCATTTACCATTCGCAGCATCAATACCAAGAACCTTTGGCCACATTTCACGGAGCAGTATATTTTCATGAAGCAGATATATTCCAAAGGTATATCCTGCAATCCTGTTAATTAATACTGATAATTTACCCTCTGTATCTCCACCAATTTTTGTATGAATAAATACATAAAACAGACCTACACTAGCTACCAAAACAGTTATATAGTTATAGCAGTATGTCATATCCATATAATATTCAAATTTCCCGGTAATCCTTACTGCAAATGATGCTGACAATGCTATGACAAAGGTTAATATACTGAATCCGATATATACCATAAAGGCCTTAATTCTACTGTCAAAGAACTCTATTCCATACATTCTTATATATCCCGCAATAAGGAAAATACATATAAACCATGCAAAATCACAACCATATTTATCCCATGGAATAAGATACGGATTAACCGATTTGAATCCACAGAATACGGCCAACATTACAAGAATCACATTGCGAAGCTGCACTCTGCCCATATTCTTCACTGCCATGGCAAGTACAGGCGACAGAAGATACATCATCACATAAGCTGTTGCAAACCAGTAATGCTCATAGGTTATCGGAAGAATTATCTGCTGAATAGTTCCAAAATCAAGAGTAGCAATATCGACAACTCCGATTATTCCCAATACTAAAGGTACCAGTATCGAATAACAAAGCACCTGAATCCAAAGCTTTACTACCTTTCCGATTCTCCAGTTACTGTCAACCATAAAATAGCCACTTATAAGTACATACACATTAACCGATACGGCACAAAATGCATATATTAACCAGTAGAACAGATTAAAGGCACTATTATCAACTGACAGCTTTTCAATCTGCATTCCCTTGGTTATATAATGCATGGCAATTATCATGCACATTGCTATTATTCTTAATAATTCAAAATTAGACTGTCTCTTTTTCATAGATTAACTTCCGTTTATAAAATAGAACTACGCCTCTTTATCAACCTTTTCACCTACCGGTTTCTTCTTACGGAATATCCATAATTTACTAAGAACATAATTTGTTACGATAACCACAAACTGTCCAATTAATTTTGCACATAATGTAAGAATATCTGATGACCATCCACACTTTTTGCATAATACCCAGATGATTACATCCTCAAGTACAAGCGTAAATAGTCTTGCTATTACAAACTCAATAAATTCTTTTATCAGTCCATTTATACTGCCCGCTTTACTTCTAAACACAAATATCTTATTTGTAAAGAAAGCAAAAATTACACATATAATCCAGTCAACATTGTTCGCAAGGACTTCACTCCACTGTAGTCCCAGCTTATCTGTGGTAAACACCCAGAACAGCACCATGCTAAGCACAAAAGCTGCTCCACCCCAGAATAGATAATCTATTCCTTCTCTATATTTTTTATATATTTCCCATATTTTTTTCATGGAATGTCTCCCTTGTCTTTTTACATTTCTATTATTTGCTTTTTATCTATAGGTGTCTCAAATATCCCCTTTTTCTCATGTCAGAGGGGGATTTTCCCGATTTTTCCTCGCATATACCCCTTTTTTTAACGTCTCGATGGGCATATTCCTCAATTATCCAATTTATACCCCCATTTTCCACTTTTTTGGTGGGAATATGCAGATATTATTTATATATACCCATTTTTCTGGGGGAAATGATTAGACTTTTCCATATATCCCCCTTCGCCACACTATAAAACTTCTCCGGCACTCACGGCCCATTAAGGCTTTTGAGTGCGAACGCTCTAGCGTTCTCTACTTATCTTTCCATTCTCAACACGATATACCATATTACACTTCTCAATGGTCTGAAGTCTGTGAGCAATAATAATAAGAGTCTTTTTGCCTGCCAGAATATTAATGGAATCCATAATTGCAGCTTCAGTCTCATTATCAAGAGCGGAAGTTGCTTCATCCAGAACAAGTACCTCGGGATCTTCAAACAAAGCCCTCGCTATACCTATTCTCTGACGCTGACCACCAGACAATCTGATACCCCTTTCACCAATTGTTGTATCAAGTCCATCAGGCAGGCTTTTAACAAATTCATCAAGCTGAGCTTCTTTAAGAACTGCCCAGACTCTGTCCTCATCTATATCTTCATCAGCATATCCAAATGCAACATTTTTCCTGATTGTGGAATCCGTCATAAATATTGTCTGAGGAATATAACCAATATTGGCGAGCCAGCCATGATAGTTGGTCTGAACATCCACGCCATCTGCCATTATTCTTCCATCTTCAAGCTCAAGCAATCCAAGCAGAATATCAATTATAGTAGTCTTACCGGCTCCGGATGTTCCAACAACACCAACAGCTGCACCTATTGGAATAGACATATTTGCTTTATCAAATATATATTTATCTGTATTTGGATACTTATATGTAATGTCCTGAAGATTAATCTCCTTAGTAACCGGAAGCTTTGTAATCTCAGGATTCTTCATATAAGCTGTCGGGCTGTAATCAATGTTCTCATCATTAATATCCATCTGAAGATGTTCACTGATGTTCCAAAGGAATGGCTCAAAATAACTTATTGAAGTCAGATAGTTATTAATTCTGTTCGCACTTGGAAGCAGTCTCATGGCAGCCAGACCAAAAACTGCAATCTGAGGTAGCAATGTATCAACAGATGCTCCGTTTTGTATTACAACAATCATGTAAGTCACAAGTCCTGCAATACATACTGTTTCAAGCAGAAGCCTTGGCGTTGAATTATATATATTGTACTTTTGAACTGCATTTACATAGCCCGCACCACATTCAGCATACTCATTGATGAAGTTGTTTTCCTTATTGGCTACCTTTATTTCCTTAATACCGGTAACAGCCTCATTTATAATCTTAAAAAGTCCCGAATAGTAGTCCTGATTATCCTGTCCTGCCTTATACATAATTGGCTGGAGAATTTTCTTGATAATCAGAAGCAGTGCAACCAAAAGTGCCGTAATTGTAATAATCATTGCCGCATCTACAATGAATAGCACCGCAACAAGACATATAAATACCACAACTTCACTTGTGAGCTGAAGAATTGTCAGAATCAGGGCATACATATTATTCACATCCGAGGTGATATTTCGCTGTATAACCGCAGTATCTGCATTCAGATAATATTCATACGGTCTGCGCATAAAATTAATCATCATCTTTTTGGATGTAGCGAACTGATTACCATATACAAACCTTAGCTGAACTATATTCTGTATAAAAAGGAACAGATTCTTGAGCACAAATCCAAAGATTAGCGCCAGCATAAATAAAATGGTGAGCTGCGTTGGGTTAGTAAAATGGAATGCATCATATACAGCCTTAAAATATTTATTTGCCATTGCCTGATCGGGATCAACCACAATCTGCATAACAGGTATTGCAACAGAAATACTAAGTGATTCAAGAACACCACCTATAAGCATCAAAAAAACGATAATAATCATCTTTCTTTTCTGTTTTGCATCCAATAATACATTTAGTCGTTTTAATATCTTTATCACGGCTTAAATTACCTCGTTCTGTCTATGTATTTCCGGGTCCTCATATCTGTCCATAAAATCCGGACCAAGCAGAATTGTCTCATCTGCAAATTCTATATCATCTACCACGGTGAATATTGATATAACCTTATCCATATGAAGCTCTGAAATAAAATTCATCATTTCCATGGGAAATCTTCCCTTCAGAACTATACAATCTGAAAAGGCTTCTGTCTCATAATCAAGTACATCTCTTGGATGTGGCTTTATAATCACTGCTGCATCCTTACAATATTCCTCGATTATATCCCTTACAATCCTTGCTCTTGTCTCAAGATCACATACGGGATCCGACAAAATCATTACACGTTTTTTGTCCTGTTCTATATCTGCCAGCTGACTTATAAGCAGTTCACTATCTTCCATGAATATATCCATAAGATAGTGAACATCCTCTTCCTTAAGTTTACTCACCAGTTCTTTACGGGAAACCTCAACATAATTATCCTTTTTATATTTCAGGCAGGATATATCATTTACTTCCATATCGATACAGTACTTGGAATATCCATTTTCAATAAATATCAGATTCATTGCCGCCATCTTCGCTTTTAATTCAAAATGTCCGCGGTTACTGTATCTGGCATCATCACAATGCCTAAGTGTGTTTAGCCCATCTTCGATTGCATGATACTTAATCTTTTTATAATTAAGATAATAGCCAATAGGATCTGAATCACAATAGACATATACATCCTTAAATGCCTTTAAATCCGTTGGGATATATGCTTCCTGAAGTTTTCCAAGAAGCTTTGTATATTTAATTCTCTGCAACAGATTAAGAACAATATTCCCCTTGTCTGCATGATATTTCATGACATTCGCGTCAGTTACGTCTTCCTTTTCATCAAAAAGGAGAACCTCCTCAAACAAGCCGCTTTCTCTTGCCCTTTCTGTCATACTGCCAAAATCATTCGACATCGTACTAAGTATTAAGGTTGCCCCGCCTCTTGCAGACTCAGGCATTACCAGTTCCTTTAGCACCGATATATATACATGATAAAAGGTGTGGCAGATATATATTCTGTCTTTCATACAAATATCCCCAGCCTACTCTGTATCATTAATAAGGTTATATTTAAGTTCTGCAAGCTTCCAGTCTACCAGCGTATCGATATCCTGAACCTCGAGTTCTTCAAGAATTAGCGGAAGGATATGTCCCTTTAACAGATTACCGTTTTTCTTAAGACTGTCTGTTCTAAATGCATAGAACTGGCCTGCATCATGATACTGCTTTTCTAGGTCCTGCGAACGTGTTGTCAGATATTCATCATACTTAAATACCAGACTGCCATCTTCGATTACCATTGCACGTTGTGGCGGATACGAAAATCCCACCACAGGAATAAGCGAGTCCGCATCACTGTCTGCTAATTTGTCCATAGCCTCTTTTAATCTGTCCGCAGATACAAATGGTGCCGTAGGATATATACAGCATGCCATATCATAATGCTCACCCAGCTTCTCGTACTCATCAATAACTTCCATAAGCACATCAGTTGTGGTTGCATAATCATTAGCTGTCGCTTCACTCCTGTAAAAAGGAACCTCGGCTCCATATTTTTTACCAATCGCAGCAATCTCTTCATCATCTGTGGAAACCATTACTGTATCAAACACACCTGACCCAAGAGCCGCCTCAATAGAATATGCAATTATTGGTTTGCCACAGAATTCCTTTATATTTTTGCGAGGTATTCTTTTACTGCCACCGCGGGCCGTTATTATCGCCAGTCTTTTCATAATTTCGACATCCTCTATTTGCTAATCTTTTTCCTGAGATTTCTGTATCCCCACAGTAGCTTATAATATGCCATAAATTTAACAGTTGAACTGCATGCCATATCTATCAGCTTCTTCTCCTCAGCTGTTGTTCTTTCCTGATAGTAATGATTATTTCTGAAGTTAGGAAAGGTTTGCAGAATTTCTTCCGTCATCGCCTTTACATATGACACCTTTGTCGGTTTTACACAGGGCATATAGGTAAAAAGCGTATTTATATAAAATAGCAATGTATATTTATATTCAATTTCATCATGGAATTCTTCCATGATACCCATTCGCTCTGCTTCTTTAACCATAATTCTCGCAGAAGCAAGTCTGTCGTTACAACGAGTTTCCGAGAAAGTATGAACAGTTGAATCTCCATGCTGATAATAGTAATACAGAGGCTCCTTTATGTACTCAAATCTTTTTGCCGTGAGCATATAAGAGTTACCAACTGCATTGTCCTCATAGAAAATATCTTCAGGGAACCACATCTCGTTCTCAATAATGGTACTTCGTCTGAATATTTTTACACACAGGCTTCCGCCATCCATAATAAGACTGGCTTTAGCATCGTGAGTAAGTTCACCCACCTGATCATCACTGCTATTGGCAATTATCTCTTTACCAACTTCATAGGTGTGCTCATGTACCAGCGAATAGTCGCAACCAACTATATCCGCTCCTGTGCTCTCTGCTCTACCAATCATTCGCTCATAATAGTCGGGAACTATCCAGTCATCTGCATCAATGAATCCTATCCAGTCACCCTTAGCCATTTTAAGGCCTATATTTTTAGCTCCCCCCTGATGATGATTAACCTCACTGTGTACTGCTCTGAACTTATCGGGATATCTACCCTCATAATCCTTAAGTATTTCCAGGGATTCATCCGTTGAGCAATCATCTACCGCAATAATTTCATAATCCTCAATAGTCTGGTTAACTAATGAATCAAGGCACCATGTTAACTTGTTATCAGCCGCCATATTATAGACGGGAACAATTATACTTAATTTCATTCTTTAATCCTGCATATTTATTTCAAATGCTTCCTTATCCTGCCTAAGCGCCACAATACAGTCAGCATCCTGACATACATATATATTCGGCATCCTTCTGCTAAGGAAAAGAACCGGTGCTTCCGTAATTGAATACGCCCCTGCGTCATTAAACACAAGTACATCTCCAAGTGATAGTTTTCCAAGGTTAACTTTTCTGACAAGTGTGTCAGCAAATGTACACAGAGAACCGCAGATTTTCCAATTATCATCATCGGAATCCACTTCACCGATTTGACCCAGACTTTCATCAGCTTTATTGATAATATCAATTCTTGGCACCCTCATCGCCATATTCTGACCATAATAATTAAGATGATGAATTCCGCCATCTACAAGGCAAATATTAATATCTGAGGTCCTTTTTATATCCTCAACAGTGGTAAGATACTGCATGCTCTCTGCAACAAAAAATCTGCCAAGTTCAAATGCAACTCTGTATGAAGGATTCTTTTCTCTGATATATGCCGTAAGCTCACATAGCGAATTATATCTTCCCTCGAAATCCTCACCATCAAAATATGGAACCGCAAGTCCCGGACCATATTCAAAAAGCTTACATTCATAATCAAACTCACTTTTAAGAGTTTTAATCAAATCGTCAATCAGGTCTATCTCCTCAATATCCTTTGAAATCTGCTTCTTCTGTGTTCCGGTAAAATAGTGAATTCCGATAATATCAAGCTCCGGATATTGAGCTCTGTTCTTCACAATTTCCTTCAGTTCGCTTTCTGACATACCAAACTGTGCACCGGATGATAATCTAATTAGTACTCTGACACCGGCATCATTTTTTCTGCAATAATCCTTAACAAGATGGAAATGCTTAACCGACTCAAGTGTTATAACATCTACACCATATTCCATAGCATCCGCAATATTCTCAGCAGTCTTATTTACACCCGAGAAAATAATATCTTTGCCCGGTATACTATATGCCTTGCAGATTTCAAGTTCTCCCGGCGAACAAACCTCTATTCTGTGAACTCTTTTATCCATATGCCCGGTTAGAAAAGGATTTGCCTTCATTGCATATACAAGTTCCACCGAATCCCCGGTTATTTCAAGCATTCTGTCAATATGACTGTCAAGGCTCACTATGTCCGCCACATAGCAGGGAGTTTTTATTATTTTATTTTCGAGTTTTTCTTTTAAAACACTACAATTCATTATTAATCCTGCAACTTCTTAATCAGGTCATAGATTGCTTCAGCTGAGTTAAAATTCTCAGGAAGCAGATCTACAACATCAATTTCAATATTGTAGGCCTCATTAATCTCACCAACAATTGTAATAATGTCGAAGGAATCAAGTATCCCATCATCTACAAGCGCATTTTCAAGATCAAAATCAAGATCAGGTCTTACACCTTCAAGTATTTCAAGTAACTGTTCCATAACCTTTAATCTCCTTTACTCAAGTGTTTTGGCAAGATAAACTCTATCAATCTTACCATTCTTATTTAGCGGAAGCTTGTCATATGCAATATATACATTTGGCCACATATATTTCTGTAATTTGGCAGATAAGCATTTTACTATATTCTTCTCAAGTGCTTTTGCAGTCTCAAACTGCTCTCCGCCCTTGTTTGCCTGATAGAAAAGAACTATTTTTTCCTTTTTTCTGTCAAATACACAAACTGCAGCATCTATATAATCTATGGCATTCACAGCCACCTCTATCTCACCTAATTCTATACGGTGACCCATATGCTTAATCTGATAATCCTTTCTTGAGGTGAACTGAAGAAGTCCCCTGTCATCAATATAACCAAGGTCACCCGTTTTATATATTCTCTCGGGGTATGCATTCGATAACGGGCTGTCGGCAAAACTCTCAGCCGTTCTTTCCGGTGCATTATAATATCCAAGTGCAAGACATATACCTCTAACACATATCTCTCCCTGCTTATTTTTCTCGGTAATTACTTTACCGCTCTCTGTATCAAGAAGAATTATCTGCGTATTTCTAAACGGAACTCCTATCGGGAGCGCCTCATCCGGTTCATATTCTCTGTCAACAATATAATATGAGCAGTTACAGGTAATCTCAGTTGGACCATAAAGATTAACATATGTTGCATCCTTAACATACTGACGCCAGTAGTTAAGCACCTTAACCGGCATTATCTCACCCGAAAACATTACAAGCTTTAATCCCTCAGGAATAAGGTGCTCAAAGGTCTTGAAATTCTCTACAATCCGCATTGCTGAGACAGCCCAGATTATTGTATCTATTTTCTTTTCGTTTATATATTCAATTAATGTAAGCGGCATAGAGAAACACTGCTTAGGTATCACACATACGGTTCCATGCTGGTAAAGGGCATTATATATATCCTTGACAGACACATCGAAATCAAACGGGGCCTGGTTACCAAATACCGGCATCTCATGAAAGTTGAATGCAACATCAAACTGACTTACAAGATCTATTACCGATCTGTGTCCAACCAGAACTCCTTTGGGTCTTCCTGTTGATCCTGAAGTAAAAATCGCATACATGGGATCGGTATCAATATGACCTGACCGAATCGTCGACAATATCTCTTCATTAATTACAGTCTTACAAATGACACTTATGTCAGCAATCTCGTATCCCTCTATTTTCTGATTATCAGATGATAGAATCATTTCCGGTTTCAGATCTTCAAAAATAATACCAATTCTCTCGGAAGGCATATTAATATCTATTGGAACATAAAAGTTACCACTGTATAAAACCCCCATAAAGAGAATAATGCTCTCAATATTGCGATCTATACATACAGCTATCGGCTTTCTTACCTTTCCCTTACCTATCTCATTTACTATATAGGTGGCAATTGCTTTAGCATCATTATGAAGCTCTCTATATGAAATACTTCTCTTGGAATCACACAGAGCAACCCTGTCAGGATTATCTCTTACATTATCCTCAAGCATCTCAAGAACATTTATATACATATTATTCACCTTTGTCTTCAAAGCTTTCATTTTCAGAAGAAACGAGCCTTAGAATAATCAATCCCTGCTGCTATATATCCTCTCTCCCCATTAACGGCTATCATATTTTTGCCATCATTATTTAAGAGATCATCAACAACAAAATCCTGCATACTGTGCAGATCAATAACCAGCAATCTAAGAATGCCATCCATCATTACACGATGAGCTATTCCCTTTTTCTCAAGGAATTCATATCTCTCGCCCTCAAAAAATTCATCTGCCTGTACGCTCACATCAAAGGGTCTTACAGGCATTGTATATATTCTCTTCTCTGTATGGCCATCAATATCTGTATACATCCCCTCAAAAGGCTTATTATACCTATACGGAACCTTTGCCACCGTTTCAGCATGATGAAGCTGTGTGCATGCATCAGTTTGAGCATTACCAAGACACAACTGTTTACCATGATTCTCATACAAATATTCAAATGGGGTACCTTCTCCAAACGCAGAAATATTATCCATCGCCACAAGCTTATCGGCATCCTTCCCCCATACCATCCAGGAATATAGCGGATGTCGGGTTCTCTTAAAATCATCGCGTTTAAGCGCAGCATTTCCGAGAAGACCGGTTTTACCCGGTGTCACCCGAATATCGAATTCACTCCCATGACAATAATCCCAGTTAAAAGTTCTTATCATCAGAGTTCCTTCTTCTCCCACTGCCGTCTTTAGCATATCTATAATTGCATCGGGACTGCATTTAATCTTGCGCTTCATATAATAAACCATTATGCTGGCCATATCGGAAGCAACATCAATAATATCGCCCTTTTTAATATCAAGGCCTTCAAGCAGTTCTGAAAAATCCTGTGACATTAATCCACCTCCATCAGATCTGCCGCAATCAGCTTATCAGTAACCTGTAAAATCTCACTTACCGGAACATCAAATCTTTCACTCATATCAAACAGATTATTCCTTCCGTCCGCATAGGAAATAACATCTCTCTGCAACATTATTCCATCATATGTTCCCTTGCGACTGATATTAGAATACAATCCTCGCTTTCCCAGCTGTGGCTCACACAGAACCTTCATCCTGTAATAACCATTTTTCTCAAAGGCAGTAATAAGCTCTGTCATTACCTCGAAGCTTCCCTGATAACCCTCAGCTGATACATAGCTCATATTATCAGCTGAAGTGTGATATTCCGGAAATTCTCCGAACTTAGATCTGCAGTAGCATACCACCGGAAGATCTACTCCCGGAGAATTATACTGGCGCTCATCAGACCCCCTAAAATGGAAATTATATGTTGAATAGCTTCCTCTGTATTTAAGAACACATTTCAATGCCTTATCAGCTATTGTATCTGCATATTTAGACTCAATAATTGAATAATCATTATTGTCACCAACACAGGATAAAACAAAACCGGCTTCCAGATTCTTCTGCAAATACTCCAGATTGTTACCATTGCTAAGATATGCTATGGCACCTATTGTCTCTGGATTAAATACAAATCTGTATGTATATTTTCTCTTAGGCATTGCTGCTACATATCTGATAAGTTCTGACTGTAGAGCTAATCCTGAGCATTCATTATTAGCCATTGACGGATGACAGAAATATGTAGTAAACATGATTTCTCTGTCACTTTCTCCCGGAATAATAACCTCCGCATAATTAAGATTGCCATCTATGAACTCGCTGTCTACATACATGTGGTATCTGCCCGGTTTCAGGCTATCAAGCTGATTCCTGGACATGCAGAAACCAAATCTTTCCTTGTAGTAGGAAGTTACATATGGAATAACTTCTGGCTGTCCTTCCTCTACGAAAACATGCTGCTTAAGCTTTTCTAAATCCACCCATTCATCCACTGGTGCTGAATAGCCGAGAACATGAAGATTATTAACCTTCATATCAATAATATGATTGCCTTCTTCATCTTCAATATAAGCCTCTCGAATTACCCATTCCTTCGGTACTGTCCAGTCAAAAACTGTAGTGCCACTTGGAATGTCTGCTATCTTAAGCTTTGGCATACTGCCCTTATCAGTAGTAGTGCCATCCTCATTCTCAAATGGTACTGAAATATATTCTTCAATATCTTTAAGTGTATCCCTTACACCCTGTCCAGTAAGACTTCTTGTGTATGGAAATATTTTGCCGGTAAATTCATACATTCTCTCTCCGGCCTTTTCAAAATATGTCATTCTGATATTCTCCCGAATTTACACATGATAATATGTGACCAGCTTCTTAACTGCCTCAATTACACTATCCACGTCCTCATCTGACATTGCATAATATAACGGCAATGACATCATCTCTTCATATAATGCTTCCGCATTAGGACAGATGCCACGCTTATATCCCAACTTCTCATAGTGTGGGAAGTAATATACAGGAATATAATGGACATTACAGCATACTCCCTCTGCTCCCATAGCATCAAAGAACTGTCTTCTGTTAATTTTAAGCTTACTACTATCTAGTCGAAGTATATATAAATGTCTGCAGGTATCGCTTTCAGGAATTTCCTGCTGTACGATAATTCCATCTGTTTTCTCAAAGGCCTCGTTATACCTGGCAACAATTTCTTTTCTTCTTGCCTTAAACATCTCAAGCTTATCAAGCTGACTGATAATAAGCCCTGCCTGAATATCTGTAATTCTGTAATTATAACCAAGGTTAACCTGCTCATAATACCATGGACCATCCGATTCACCCGCCATTAATGAAGT
>JAGHUN010000111.1 GCA_018064805.1 Candidatus Colinaster scatohippi | reverse complement strand
TTTTCCTCCATAGCAACATATGAAGGCATTTTCTCATTATATTCATTAACAATTATGCGTTCAGATTGGTTTAATTTCATTGGCACTCCCCTCTGTGTCAGATTTAAGTATATTATACAACATTTGGCAGAATAAGAGTATTAGGCAATGGATATTTGATATGCGATTTGCATTGATTAAGTAGAATATTAGGGTATATAATTTATATTGTGATAATAAAAATGAGGTAACATTATCGCAAGGATAATATTAGGGAGAGATTAATTATGGAACCAACAAATCAGAATCAGAACCAGCAGTATCAACAGTACCAGCAGTACCAGCAGCCGCAGCAGTACCAGCAGCCACAACAGTATCAGCAGTATCAGCAACCACAGCAGGCTCAGTATGTTTATCAGCCGGAATCACAGATTCCCCCTGAGTACCAGCCAATCAGTATGTGGGGATATTTTGGATATCAGTTACTTTTTGCCATACCATGTGTAGGTCTGATTATGGTAATTGTTTATGCACTATCTGCTACAAATGTTAATCTCAAGAATTTCGCAAGATCATATTTCTGCGTACTTATCATTGGTATAGTACTTTCAATAATTACTTTGGCAACAGTGGGAGCCGGTGCGGCAGCAATTCTTAATGAGTTGTATTAATCCTGTCAGTGTGAAGACATATTGTAGCAAAATAGCAGATAAGCTTATTACGGATATTAAGCGGTTCTTTCTGCCGATTATAATTGTTTTGGTGTATTTGGTGGTTACGTATCTGATATTCGGATATAATTGCCCATACCGACTGCTATTTGGAAGACTTTGTCCGGGATGTGGGCTTACACATTCATGTATAAGCATTTTATGTCTGGATTTTAAAACTGCATATGAATATAATATTGCCGGTTTTGCATGGGTCATTCTTATAATTTATGCAATAATCAGTCGCTATTTTACAGATAGAAAGCCACGCTTTTTGATGCCGGTCTGTATTATTACATGTCTGATAACATTTATGCAGTGGGCAATACTTGGGCGTTTTGTAATGACAGAGTTGATAATAAAGTGAATAATAAGATGGTGAGGTCTAAAATGGCTTCACCATTATTTTTTTCTTCTGCAGGTTATTGTATAATATATAGGATACTACTAAAAAAGAAAAAGTGATTTAAAAAGGGTGTATATGACAGAGACTAGGAACAGGCGGGATTTGCCTGATAACAGGGAAATGGAAGTAAGGCGTAATCTGCCTCATGGCAGGAGAAAAAAGAAGAGGAAAAGAATATCCGGATTGCCGATTATAATTGTTTTGATTTTAATACTGGCATTGCTTATTTTGGGAGCAAGCTACTTTTATATGAACGGTAACAGATTATCGCTTCCCGGTGAATGGACAAGGGAAATTGATATATCGGATTATGCAATAAAGGAAGCGGAGACATATTTGCAAACTGCAGCATATGGTGATGAAGTGGATGTCAGTAAGTATATCGCGGATGTTAAGGTTGTAAGTGAACTTACTGTTACAAAGGACGGAATAATAACCGAGAGAATCTCAAAGGACAGCTATGATTGTGCTGCTGCCTTATGTATGGCTGGTCTTGAGGAGGCTGTAAGAGAATTAATCGGTAAGAGAATTGAGAACACATATATTGCAACAGATATGTCGGTAGATGAACTTGTTAAGGAGACATTTGATATTAGTCTGTCGGATTATCTGGCAGAATATGGACCGACGCTCATTCCGGATTTTACAGAGCTTGAAAATGAATATGGCAGGGATGTGACATATGAGGCTACCAGGGACAGTATGACCATTACATATTCCGATGGAGATGTGGCTGACTGTAGCTATGCGGTGGCTCATGGAATGCTTGTCATAGATTATAAAGATGGTGCGGCAATCTATTATGAGGGAGGGAAGTGATGAAAAAGAGATTCAGAAAAAATATAGCCCTCATAATATGCATGATAATTATGATTAATATGCTTACATTGGTTGGTCGGAAAGACATATACGCAGCGCAGATATGTGAGATAGTAACAGTACATGTTGACGGTGTGGATTACAAGGTAAGAGGGCTTAATCATGAGTATGATAATAACCTCTATTTGTCATTAGTAGATCTATCCAAAGCAATGGAGGAAACAGACAGGGCGTTTGAGGTTGAATTTTCTGTTAAGGACGACGATGACTATATAATTATGCAACCGGCTACCGGTATGGATGCAACAGGTGAGGAGTCGGAAGAAGAGGACCCATTTGAGAATTTTACTGATGGTGAGGCTGTTAAGCTTACGAGAAAAAGAATCCCCGTCAAAATAGGAGATAATGATTTCAGCTTTTATATAATAATGTCTACCAACAAGGAAAACAGGAATTGTTATATGAACTGTGGCGAACTTGCGCTTGCGATGAATATTGATCTGTCAGTAGAAAATGGAGAGGTCTTCATTAATTCAAAGGGTGAGTTTGATTTCAATAAATATAACTTTAATGAGCTTGGGCTTGAGAGTATGGCAGATAGTTGCATTGTAGGTGATATTACAACCGGTAATATATATTACCAGTCAAATGAAAATGAAGCAGTAACTATAGCAAGTACTACGAAGCTTATGACCTATCTCATACTAAAGGAAGCGATGGAAAAAGGGGAAATCTCCGAGAATGATACGGTGCGCTTTTCTAAAAAGGCGCAGGAACTGGCTGATAGCAGTAGCGGCGTTGTCAAGATTTCTGAAGGGGATACAGCGGATATTATGGATGTAATTTCAGCAATGCTGATTTGTTCAAGTAATGAGTGTTCGCTGGCGCTTGCAGAGCATACGGCAGGTTCGGAAGAGGCTTTTGTTGAACGTATGAATCAGAAAGCAGTTGCATTGGGCTTATCTGATAAGGTTAAGTTCTATAATCCGCATGGGCTTCCTATTTTTGCGGAGGATGTTTTTGCTCCTAAGATACAGAACCGTATGACAGCGAAAGATATGTTTGAACTTTCTACTTATATTCTTAATACATATCCTGAGATTACGGAGATTACTTCTATTAAGAAAACAAAGCTTGAGTCACTTAAAAACTTTGAAGCAAAGAATACAAATGCACTTTTGCATAATATTCCCGGGGTCGTAGGCCTTAAAACGGGAACAACGGATAAGGCGCAGTCATGTCTGGTATCTGCCTACAAATCAGAGGATGTAAAGGGTGATACTCATTATATTGTAACGGTTGTATACGGATGTGAAAATGCACAGACGCAGAATTATCTTTCGCTATTGTTAATGAGATATGGAATACAGAAATTTAACGCGGCCGAACTCGGTATAACGCCGGATAGAGGTGACAACGATGAAATACCGGTAGATTTGGAAGGAATGATTGGGGCAGTTGTCAATACTGCAAGGCGTAATTCAAGATAGCATTATTATGCTCAAAAATGAATAATAATGCATAGAAAAATGAAAAAATCAGATGCGTTAAAGGTTAGAATTGTAGTATAATATTTGAAACGACTTTTGGTAAGTTTAACTATAGTATTTATACTGTATAAATAATGAGGTTGAAGGGATAGAAAATATGGGAAAGATTGTAAAAGCATATACGGATATGAGTCTTGTTGTAAGAATACTAATTGGACTTATTATTGGCGCAGTTATAGGAATCGCTGCTCCGCAGGCAACGGCGGTTGCAATACTTGGAAGAGTCTTTGTTGGTGCACTTAAAGCTATAGCACCGGTGCTTGTATTTGTACTTGTTATGAGTGCTATATCAAAGGCGAGAGGTGGAATCGGTTCAAGATTCAGAACAGTAATTATTCTTTATATGTTAAGTACTCTTCTTGCTGCGGTTGTAGCAGTAGTCGGAAGCTTTATCTTCCCGGTTCAGATGGTGCTTACAGAGGCTGCAGAGTCAGAACCGCCGAGTGGTATTGCAGAGGTATTAAGTAATCTGTTAACCAATATGGTTACTAATCCTATTAATGCCTTATCAAGTGCTAATTATATGGGGGTTCTGTTCTGGGCAGTAGTTCTTGGTCTTGCACTTAAAAAGCTTGGAAGTAAGACAACAATTGATGTTATTTCGGATTTGGCTGAGATTACATCTACAGCAGTAAGGTGGGTCATTCAGTTTGCACCATTCGGTATCTTAGGTCTTGTATTTGAATCAGTTGCCGATAGCGGACTTGGAATATTTACAACATATGGTAAGCTTGTAGGATTATTAGTTGGTTGTATGCTTGTAGTAGCGCTGGTTGTAGATCCGCTTGTTGCTGCTATTTATCTTAAGCGTAATCCGTATCCGCTTGTATTCAGATGTCTTAAGGAAAGTGGATTAACAGCCTTCTTTACAAGGAGTTCTGCTGCTAACATTCCTGTTAATATGGAACTCTGTAAGAAGCTTGGACTTGATGAAGATTTCTATTCAGTATCAATTCCGCTTGGAGCAACAATTAATATGGATGGTGCTGCTATTACAATTAATGTAATGACACTTGCGGTATGTCATACACTTGGTATTGCAGTTGATATACCTACAGCGCTTATATTAAGCATTCTTTCTACACTTGCAGCATGTGGAGCTTCCGGTGTTGCAGGAGGTTCATTGTTACTTATTCCAATGGCATGTTCACTTTTCGGTATTGGAAGTGATGTGGCAATGCAGGCTGTTGCAGTTGGATTCATTATTGGTGTAATTCAGGATTCTGTTGAGACCGCACTTAATTCAAGCGGTGATGTAATGTTTGCTGCTACAGCTGAGTTCCATGACAGACTGAAGCGCGGAGAAAAAGTAGAGTTTTAGTATTTATATATGAAAAAGATTTTAAGTATTTTTATTTTACTAATATGTTTACCACTGATGGCCTGCGGAAAGCAGGCCATTAATGGTGATGATGATATTCCCATAAAAGTATACAGAGAGACTATTGATGTTCCTGAAATAACCAGTGAACATCGTATTTTTTTTCTTGCAGATTCACATATTACCTTATGTGACCAAAGGGACAATGAGCTGCTTGAAAAGGAAGCAACAAGGAGTATGCTTTTTTCCGAAGGAGGAATATATGCTCATGACAGATTTAGTAGTCTTATAGACAAGGCTATTGATTCAAAAAGTGAAATGGTTATTTTAGGTGGGGATATTATTGATTCTGCAATGTATGCCTCTATTGAGTTTGTGGAGCAAAAGCTGGACTGCCTTGACAGTCCATATCTTCTTCTAATGGGAAATCACGACTTTGAATATGGTGAGGAATATTTTTCTGAGAAAGCATATAATGAGTATCTTCCGCGTCTTGATAAATTGCGTTCAGATAAGCCATATCAGGTTACTGAATATGATGATTTAATATATTTTGCAGCAGATGATAATAATAATCAGATTGATCAGTTAATAGTTGATGCCTTTAAGAGTGAGGTAGCAAAAGGTAAGCCGATTGTTTTGGCTATACATGTGCCGATAGAACCGGTCACAGGTGATATGAGTCTTATAGAGACCTGTAAAGAAGTATGGGGAGAAACTGATGATGGCAGATCCAGGGTGACAATGGGAATTAATGGATGTATTCCCTCGCCGTCAACACAGGAATTTATAGATATGGTTCTTTCAGATGACAGTCCGGTGGTACTGGTGCTTGCGGGGCATGTTCATTTTTATCACAAGGACATGCTGAATGACAAAGTAGTACAGATTGTAACAGGTGCAGCCTTTGAGGGTGCGGCTGTAGATATTACGCTGAAATAGATTTATGACATAATTGGCAGAAAAGTAAGGAAAAAACAGAAAAAGAGGCAGAACTATGAATTATTTATCATTACCATTGGCAGTAGCATTCCTGTTTTTTGTTGGAGCGACAAGCGGATGGTTACTTGAATTTGCTTTCAGAAATCTTGTAAGTCATAAAGGACCTAAGGGAAGATATTTCATTAATCCCGGATTTTGCAAGGGACCGTGGCTTCCTATATACGGAGTGGGAATTGCAGTATGTTGTACAATCTCCGAAATAGTCTATTCATATTTTGATGAGACTTTTGTTGAGAGTGCTTGGGGAAAAGTGGTTATCATTCTTATTATGGGACTTGTTATGAACTGCATTGAATTTACGGGAGGTCTGATCCTTCTTAAGGGATTCCATATGAGACTCTGGGATTACAGAGACAGAAAGTGGAATTTTATGGGGATTGTTTGTCCGCTGTTTGCTCTTATCTGGACGCTGATTTCTGCAGGATATTACCTGTTTATTCACAGAATATCGCTATATTATCTTAGCTGGTTTTCTAAGAATCTGGCATTTGCATTTTTTGTAGGTCTGTTCTGGGGTTTCTTTATTTTGGATATGTGGTCAGGTTTTAATGATGCCGGAATGGTTAAGAAGCTTGCTGATGAGATGGGTGTAATTATTCATTATGATGATCTCAAGTCTCTTGTTCAGGTTAAATTAATGAATGCTAATAAAAAGCAGCATTTCTTTGGACAGATATTATATAAGGGTGTTTCACTTGAGAATCTGCTTGAAGGTTATATCGAGTCAATGGAAGATAAGATTGAGAGGCTTAAGAAACGAAAGTAGTTTATATAATCTATAATTGTTAAAAGATAACAGCTGCGCAAGTGGTTACATTTAATTAGGTTGTAAGAGGTAAAGAAAATGATTATTTATGCAATTGATGATGAGCAGAATGCTCTTGAGTACATTATGCGTAAGATTCAGGCAGCAGAAACTGATGCAGAGGTTCACGGATTTAATAATGCAAAGGATGCATTGGAGTCGGCAAAAAAACTCCCTTTTGATGTTGCATTTATGGATATCCAGATGCCGGAGATAACAGGTATAGAACTGGCCAAGAAATTTAAGAAGATTAATCCTCAGGCTAATATGGTTTTTGTTACAGGTTATTCTGAGTATACAATGGATGCTTTCAGCGTAGATGCAAGCGGATATCTGCTTAAGCCGGCTACCAAGGATCAGGTCAGACATGCTTTGGATAATCTGCGTTATCCAATTTCAGTTGCCGGAGGACCTAAGGTATGTGCGCAGTGCTTTGGTGACTTTGAGTTTTTTGTAAATGGAACTCCGGTACACTTTAAGTATAATAAGTCAAAAGAGGTAATTGCATTTTTAGTGGACAGAAGAGGAGCACAGTGTACTAATCAGGAAGTAATAATTAATCTCTGGGAGGATGATGAGGACCATTCTGCCTATTACAGGTCGCTTATGAAGGATATACAGGACACCTTTAAGGAACTTGGGATTGAGGATGTATTTGACAGACAGAGAGCAGGTGCATCAATTATAGCCGATAAGATTAGATGCGATTATTATGATTATCTTGCCGGTAAGCCGGAAGGAATTAATGCCTATAAGGGCGAGTATATGCAGCAGTACAGCTGGGCAGAAGAGACTGCAGGCGTATTGTATGATGAGATGTAGTAGGATAAAAAGGAATAACTTAGATGGTAAAGAACAATAACAAAACGGAAAATAGAATAACAAATATGTATATTATTTGTATATCTGTGATTGTGATTTTAGTTGTCACATCTGTGATATTCTGTAGCATCGGACATCTTGAAAGACTGGAACCTCTATATATCCGTGATGTTAGTATAGACATAACCGGCATGATTCTGGGCGGACTGCTTCTTTTTAGCCTCTTTGGTGATAAGCCCCGTGACAAACATAACAGAGCATTGTTTAGACTGATTTTTACGTTATGTCTGCTTTTCTACTTTGATTTGGGAAGTTCCTTTATGGAAGGGCATCCGAAAGTGGCGTTTTATGTCTTATTGACCAATACGCTGATATTCTTTAGTGAGGCCTTTCTTATATACTGCTTTTGGGCTTATCTTCGTGAAGAACTGGAGATAAATAAAAAAGATATTCCGGTGCTGAATATGATTTGCAAGGGAACCCTGATATTTGAACTGATTCTTGATGTGGTCAATATCTTTAGTGGTTTTTTGTTTACCGTGAATGCTAATGGTGACTACATTGAGGGGAAATTTGAAGGTATCGCGGAGTTGCCGACATTAATTATATATTTAACCATATGGTTTGTAATGCTGAAGGCCAGGGAGCACCCGAAAAAAGAAAGACTGGTACTGCTTACCTTCCAGGTTTTTCCGGTTATTGTTCATATCCTTAGCGTGGCCACTGGTGATTTCGCTATGGTATATCCGGCATATCTGTTCTCAGTTATGCTTATATATATAAATGTATTCGCAAGAAGAAGCAAAAAGATACTTGAGCAACAGGTGGTTTTAGATAAGCAGTCTACTGCTTTGATGATTTCTCAGATTCAGCCACACTTTTTATATAATGTGTTGACAACAATAAGTAATCTGTGTGTTACGGATCCTGAGGAGGCTGAGGAAACAACGGTTCTTTTTTCACAGTATTTGAGGACGAATCTGGATTCCTTAAGGCAGACAGATCCGGTTCCGTTTAAGGCAGAATTGGGACATATAAGGACTTATGCAGAGCTTGAGAAAAAAAGATTTGGGGAGAAGCTTAATGTTGAGTTTGATTGCCCTGAGACGGATTTTTTAGTGCCTTCGCTTGGCCTGCAGCCAATTGTTGAAAATAGTATTAAGCATGGAATAAGGGGAAAGGATAGCCCGGGACACGTAAAAATAAGCAGTAAAAAGACCGAAAAGGGTTATGAGGTCGTGATTGAAGATGACGGTATTGGATTTGATATGGCAGCACCTGTTAAGGAAGATGGACGAAGTCATGTGGGAATGACTAATGTTAGAAATCGCCTTAAGCAGATGTGTGAAGCAACTATGGAGGTTGAGAGCAGCCCGGGTAATGGATGTCGTACGACCGTCATATTTCCACTATCGTAGATGATATGAGGATATAATGAAAATTGATAATAATAGGAGAGCGTTTTATAAATCGCTAACAGCCTTGGTTATTCCTATTGCCATACAGAATTTGCTGGGAGCATTGGTTGGGTCTGCGGACACACTGATGCTTGGATATGTCGGGCAGGATGAACTGGCAGCAGTATCGCTTGCTAACCAGTATGTATTCATACTTTGGGGTATATTTTTTGGAATCAGCTCCGCAGCAACATTAATGAATGCCCAGTACTGGGGCAAGGGAGATCTTAAGACTATTCAGGCGGTATTCGGTATAGCATTTAAGATTTGTCTCTTAGTTACACTGGTGGTGTCTGTTGGTTGTATATGTTTTCCAAAGCAGCTAATGACACTTTATACAGATGATATGACACTTATAGGTATAGGTGTTACTTATCTTAGAGCGGTTGGCGGATCTTATCTGATTATGAGCTTTGGACAGGCATACATGTGTACCTTAAGATCTGTAGAGCAGGCAAAAAAGAGCACAATTATTTCGACAATTACTGTAGTTATTAATGTATTTCTCAATGCTGTATTTATTTTTGGTTTGTTTGGAGCACCCAAAATGGGGGTATTAGGTGTTGCTATTGCTACAATGATTGCCAGAGTTGTGGAATTTGTAATCTGTATTGCAGATTATATTCATGGAAGTATATTCAAGCCGGATCTGCAGCTATTATTCGGAAGGCACCGAGAACTGTCTAAGGATTTTGCAAAGTATGCGGGACCTGCGCTTGCCAATGATCTTATATGGACGCTTGCTTTTTCGACATACTCAATAATACTGGGACATCTTAATAATGATATGGTCGCGGCGGCATCGGTTGCAACAACCATAAGGGATCTTTTTACAACCGTCTGTTTTGGTATAAGTGCGGCAGGTACAGTAATTCTTGGTAAGGATTTGGGGGCAGACAAGCTTGATCTTGCCAAAAGAGATGCAACGTCGCTATGTAAAATTACATTTATATTTGCAGTTTTACTTGCTACAGTAATGGTCATTTTAAGACATCCTATGATGTCACTGTTTACACTTACAGAGCGTGCATACAATTATCTTGATATTATGATGATAATAAGCAGCTATTATATAATTGGACAGGCCATGAATACGCTGTGGATAGCAGGAATATTCCGTTCGGGTGGAAACACTAAATTTGGACTTATATGTGATACGATTACAATGTGGGGAGTATCTGTTCCACTTGGCTTTCTGTCGGCATTTGTATTTAAGTTCCCACCTATGCTTGTATACTTCCTATTATGTATGGATGAATTTTGGAAGATGCCGGTTGTAATAAAGTATTATAGAAGTAACAAATGGATGAACAATATAACAAGAGATAATATATTATAAAAACAGATTCCCAAAAGTTAGACTGGAATGAAGTGATTATAAAGGAATTTGAAATTGTTAATGCCATGAATATCCGGGGAGATAGCAGATAATGGATAATGAAATTATGGATAATTACAGCAAAATACGACTTAGCGAAGCGGGTGGCAGTGCAGGAATCGTCTCTGTAACTGAAGATGAGGCTATGCAGAGAACCTTTGAGACACTTGTGGGAGATTATTATGACTGTGTATTTGAAATTAATGTACAGAATGAGACGGTGACCTTCTATCACATAAGTGTTGAACTAAGAAGGAATGGAATTAATCCTGCCATTATTCATACCTTTATGCAGTTTTCCAACAGTCTGGCCAACAATTGTGTAGTGGAAGAAGAAAGAAAGCCCTTTAAGGAGCAGATGACCGTTGCCCAAATAAGGAAAGAACTTACTGAAAAGGGAAGCTTTGTTAAAACGGTCCACTGTGAAGAGGATGGAAGAATTAATGCCAAGAATATCAGGGTTAATTATATTGGTAGTGGCAATGAAAGAATATTATTTACGATAACGGATATTTCGATGATACTTGATCATGACTGGATGACAGATGAATTATCCAGATCGGGATTTATATCAAACGCTGAAGAAATGTTAAGAAATCCGGAATACAGAGAGGGATATTCTATTGTATATACCAACATTCAGGGATTTAAGGCTGTTAATGATATGCTTGGTCCTTATAGTGGTGATATGGTTATTTTTATGGAACGTGACATTCTTGTCAGAGAACTCCAACCCCTGATAATAAGCAGGTTTGAGAGTGATCACTTTGTAATGCTGACAAAGACGTCAATTTTAACTCCGGAAAAGCTTGACCAGATTAGTCATCAGAAATATGAAGAAGGATATAAGGAACTCCCCATACTAATCAGGTTCGGTATATGCAATGTTATGGATTCGGATGAAGAAGTACAGCATATGGTGGACAGGGCCAAGCTTGCAGAGAAGACAATTCCTGCAGATCATGGTGTATCCTATGCATTCTGTGATGAGGGACTCAGTAGCAAATATGTTGAGCAACGCAGATATGTATCAGAACTGGATGGTGCACTCGAAAGAGGTGAATTTAAGATATATTTCCAACCGGTTGTGGATGTAAAGACATGTGAGATAGTAAGTGCAGAGGCATTGATAAGATGGGCACATTCTCAGGAAGGAATTATTTCACCGGGGAAATTTATACCTGTATTTGAGCGTGAGGGAGTCATATCCAAGATAGACAGCTTTATGGTTAATCGGGTTCTTAATATTAATCTCGAGCTGATGCATGAAGGGAAGCATGCAGTGCCATGTGCAGTTAATCTATCCCGAGTGGATTTTTATGATACCAAGCTTATTGATATAATGCGACGTAAGATGAAGGAGCACGAGAATATAAGTGATATGCTTAAGTTAGAAGTAACAGAATCTGCTTATGCCGTACTTGAATCAAATGCACTTAATTTTATGGATGAATTGAAGAAACTTGGTGTGTCACTGCTTCTTGACGATTTTGGAAGCGGTATGTCCTCGTTTTCAACGCTTGAGAGCTTTGAGTTTGATATAATTAAGCTTGATATGGGATTTGTATCGCAGATTGGTAAAAAGAAAAAGACGGAAGCAATCATTAAACATATTATTGGTTTATCACATGATGTTGGGGCAAGAGTTGTAGCAGAAGGTGTAGAAACCGAAGAACAGTTGGAATTTTTGCGTCAGGTTAACTGTGATATGATTCAAGGATACTATTTTTATAAACCAATGCCAGAGGAGGATTTCATCAGGCTATTGTCAGAACAATAAATAACTGACGGGGAATTAGGAGTAAGTATGTATGAAATTTCTTTTGATATTATCGCCCTCTTTATGACGGTAATATTGCTTATAGTACACTTTGTACTGTTTGATAATAAGCAAAAAGTTCATATACTTTTTCAGCTGTTTTTGCTTGCGACTGCAGCTGAAAGCATTTTGGATATACTGACTGCCAGAATTATTGATGGCGGTCTGGTTCTGTCGGATCCTGTATGCGTATGGCTCAATGCCTTATATTTTGCGTCTACATATCTGACTGCTTTTGTAGGCTACAGACTTATAAGCTATCGTTTTGATTATACTAATGTGCATACTAAAGCTTCCTCGGCTACAATTCTTGGAGTGGGCTTACTTGCTCTAATAATCAATGGCTTTACCGGAATCTTCTTTAGCTTTGAGCAGGGTGAATATATTAAAACCCCTGCATTTATATTTGTTAATACCCCATCATTTTTATTCCTGGTCTTATTGCTCATATTTATTATTTTATACAGACTGAGACGAGAAAACGGTAAAATGGCGGTTCCCGCATTCTTTGTGCTTATAGAATTGTTAACCTTCTGGATTCAGTTTTTTTGTCCTGATATTCTTCTTACTGCACTTGGAAAGGCTATGGCAGGAATTGGCTTCTGCCTGTACCTCGACCTGCCGGAACATATGAAACTGATAGAAGTTGTAGATGAACTTAAGGAATCACAGCTTAAACAGTTTGAGCGTATAGCAGAGCTTAACGAAGCAGTAAGGCAGAAAAATGAATTTTTGATTAAGATGTCTCATGAACTTAAGACACCTATTAATGCCATTCTTGGATTCAATTCAATTATTCTTGTTGAAAGTGATGAGGAGGATGTCAAAAAGGAAGCTGCAGATATTGTGCAGCGAGGTAATGACCTGCTTGATATAGTTAACAGAATTGTAGATTTTGCGCAGATTGAGACGGGTAAACTTGAACTGAATGAAGTGGAATATGATATTGTTGGAGCTTATCTGGCAGTTCATAATAAACTACTTAAGGTATGTGAGAATACAGGATTTAGTCTGGAGCATAATTTTTCGCCTGAAACACCTAAAAGGTTATATGGAGACACTAAGAAGATTAATCTTATTCTGGAGGAGATGGCTAAGCTGTTCATTCAGGAAATGGAAGCAGGAGTTTTCAATTGGAATGTTAGTGTTAACAGGATCGAATACAACGTTGTATATGTTGAGATTGGTATAGGCTGTAATGGAAGCAGGAAAAAGAATCTGACAGCGCAGAAAACCGAAAACTTTAATTATGGAATTATTGAGAAACTCTCTGAATGTATGAATGGAGAACTCTTGTATCCTGAGGACAGTGATGATGCTATTCGTTTTATTTTTCCGCAGGAAATAGTAGATCTTAAACCGGTTGGGGATTTGGATAAGGCGATTGAGAAATATCTCGAAAAGAAGAAGGATGAAGAAGATGGCGAGAATTTCGTGATGCCTGAGGCGAGGATTCTTGCAGTAGATGATATAGATATTAATCTTGATATTTTAGAGGGGATTCTGGAGCCATATCGATTAGGTGGATTTACCAAGGCACTTTCAGGTGAAGAGGCTCTTGAAATCATGAGGAAAAAAGCCTTTGATTTTGTCTTTATGGATATTATGATGCCGGGTATAGACGGTGTCGAAACCTTAAAGAGAATAAGGAGTGAAGAAGGCATTATTTCTTCTGATATCCCTGTTGTAGCACTTACAGCCAATACATTCCTAGGTGCAAAGGATAAATATCTTGCGGATGGTTTTGCTGATTATATCCCAAAGCCGATTGAGAGAAGCAGTTTGGCTAAAGCATTTATGCAGTTCATTCCTGATAAGGTTCAGAGTGAGTGGGCTGAAATGGATATTGCAGATATAGATATGGAACTTGAGCAAACATCTGTTGGGGATATCAGTAGCCACGTATTTAATAATGACTATAAGCCTATTAGTAGCCTTGAAGAAATTGAAGTACTGGATTACGAATCGGGACTTGAGCTGTGTGGTGGAGACGGCGACATATACAGGGAAGTATTATCTGAATACTGTAAGGATAATTCTATAGACAGACTTAAGGACTGTTTTGAAAAAAAGAACTGGGATGAATACAGAGTTATTATCCATGGACTTAAATCTACTTCAAAAACGGTTGGACTAAATGCTCTCTCCGAAAAGGCAAGAGAGCTGGAATTTGCAGCAAGAGATGCTAATTATTCATATATAGAGAATAACCATGCTGCATGGATAGAGGAGTATAATCGTGTTGTTGACGAGGTTAGGGGAATATTGTAGGGAGGATTATGTACTATAATATTAATTATGAAATAGTTGCGGTAGTACTGCTGGCGCTGATTCTTATATCAAAGCGTCAATATATTAAAAGCAATAACAGCATTGAACACAATTTCTGGGGGGTAGTTCTTGCTTGCTTTTTAGCCTGTTCAATGGATATAATTGCGGCACTTGCATATTCGGATATAATACCGACGGATGATGCGCATATGCTTTTGATAGAGACTGCTTATCTTATTATTGCGCTTATTGCTGTATATTTTCAGTTAGCGGTAATCTGTCAGCGAGTAGGTTACAAGTCTGAATTTTTCAGAAGCATAAACGGTGTAATAGTTGCCATTATGATTATTATACTGGTTGCTAATATGGGAGTTCATTTTGTTTTTGAATATATAAACAAGGAATTCGTGGGGTATGAATTCTTTGATAGTATCTATATTGTAAATGGACTTATGTATGCAGAAATGCTGTATGTAATTATTATGCAGAGAAAAAGTATCAGGTTGAAGGTTGCTATTTTTTCTGCACTCGCTTTCTTTTTCCCAATAGTAGGAATTATTCTTCAGTCGATTGATGACAGGCTCCTTCTAACAGGTATATGTGCAACTGCGGCAACTTTTATGTTTAGCTTCACGCTGGGAGATCAGGATTATGAGAAAATGTTAAAGACTCAGGAGGAACTTGAGAAACTCAGGGAAGAGGATGTTCAGAAGCAGAGAGAAATTGAGGCGGCATACAGGGTAAAGCAGCGATTTATGGAAGCGGTTTCTGATGAGATGAGAGTGCCTATTGAGGAAATAAAAATAAGTAATCAGAGAATGCGCAGTATTAGCGAAAATGAAAAAATAGGCGAGTATTCGGAACAGATTGAAAATGCATCAAAGCAATTACTTGGATTTGTAGATGAATTGCTTACTGAAGCAGGAGATTTGAACGAAAGGACATAATATATAACGGGGTAATGGGTTTTCTTATATATGAAACATATATTTAAGCAGTATTTTGATAAAAATGAATATATAGAGATGACAGAAAATATGCCGTATATTGATTCTAAGGTATCCGTTTTTGCTTCTTTTGGTGCAATGGCAATAGCTTTGGCATCGTTTGTGACATTATGCATAGTATCTCCATTTAGCGTTATAAATGTTATAGTCGGAATATGCGTACTTAATACAGTGTTCGCTAATTTCTTTGCTGAAAAATACTATGGTAATAAGGGAAAACGTATTGCTTATATTTATTGTGTAATTTTTCTTATGTTGTCCTTACCATATATATGGTTTACAACAGGTGGTTACAGTGGACCGGGAGGTGTATGGCTTATATTTACAGCTGTATATTGCATATTTGCAATTAATGGCCGTATACAGCGTTATATATTATATTTGCTTGCATTTGAGACTGTTTTTATTATTACTGCGAATATTGTCCATCCGGAATTCGTTGCAGAATATGAAGGTGTCAGTAAGTATCTTGTTCAAATCGTGAGTTTGCTCGGTGTAGGGGCCTACATTCAGCATATTCAGATATATCAGCTGATGGAATTCTCAAGAGATAAATTAAAGCTTCAGAAGCTTCAGGAGGAGACAGAGCAGCAGTATGAAGAAACTGTGTCCGTAAACGAAGATCTTTTGTCAACAACTAACAGATTAGAGCAGGCGATTAAGACTCAGAGAAGCTTCACTGCTTCGATGAATCATGAGCTTAGAGCTCCGTTAAACGGTATTGAAGGATGTCTTCAGATTCTGTTAATGGATGAGAGCTTGTCAGATGAATCCAGAGAAACAATAGTTAATGCAATTACAGCAAGTAAGACTATTAATCAGACAGTAAATGATATGCTTGACTTTGCAATGCTTGAGGAGGGTAGATTTGAAAAGGTAATGCAACCCTTTGATCTGCGTGATATTCTCGATAATCTTTCGACGATATTTAAGCCACAGGCTAATGCCAAGAATCTTAAATTCCGCATAAATATTCAGAAGGATACAAGAGTGTCCATTGTAGGCGATGGAGTTAGAATTCAGCAGATTATGACAAATCTTATATCAAATGGAATAAAGTATACTCATTCGGGAGGCGTTGTAATGACGGTTTCAACCGAAAGGGGACTGCTCAAATTCGATGTTGAGGATACCGGACAGGGTATGTCCAAGGAGTCTGTGAATGCCATATTCGAGCCTTTTACGCGATTTAACCGTTCGGAGAATGTTAATATTCAGGGAAGCGGACTGGGGATGAATATAGTATCCAATCTAATTAAGGAGATGGATGGTGTAATATATGTGAACAGCGATATTGGAATCGGAACTGTCTTCCATGTTGAAATTCCCATTATATTCTATGATAGTGACATTACGTATATGTCTCCGAGGAAAACAGAAAATATTAAGGCGAAAGAAGTGAATCTTGCAGGATGCAGAATCCTGTTTGTTGATGATACGGAAATTAACGGAACTGTATTTAAGGGCCTGCTTAAAAAGGCGGAGGCCGAAATATATTTGGCGGATTCCGGCCGAAAAGCAATTAAATTATGTTCTGAGCAGGATTTCGATATTATTTTCATGGATCATCAGATGCCGGAGTTAGACGGTGTTGAGACAGTGAAATATATTAAGGAAATGGACAATGGAAAGTATTCGGGGATACCTGTAGTTATGTGTACGGGAAATGCCGGACAGGAATATAAAACACTCTATTCAAATATAGGAGCAGCAGGATATCTGCTCAAACCGTTTATGTATGAGGACTTGATTGAGTGTTTCAATTATATTCAATAAGTATTTTGTTGTATGTACCATATCTTTTTGTTGAAAAAAGATGCAGTAATGGATAAAATAGAGTGGTGTGAAATTTGGACCGGTTACGGTCGGAAATGAGGAATATTATGAATGTTGTTTGTTTAGATCTTGAAGGTGTACTGGTGCCTGAAATTTGGATTGCTTTTGCTGAGGCAACAGGAATACCTGAGTTAAAGAGAACTACAAGGGATGAGCCTGATTACGATAAGCTTATGAAATATCGTATAGGCATTCTTAAGGAGCATGGACTTGGACTTAAGGAAATTCAGGATACAATTGCTACGATCGACCCAATGCCGGGAGCTAAGGAATTCTTAGATGAATTGCGTGCTACGACACAGGTACTTATTTTAAGTGATACCTTTGAGCAGTTCGCAACCCCTCTTATGAAGAAACTTGGATGGCCGACTATTTTCTGTAATACTCTTGAGGTTGCAGATGATGGAGAGATTACAGGCTTTAGAATGCGCTGTGACAAGTCAAAGCTCACAACCGTCAAGGCTCTTCAGTCATGTGGCTTTGACACAATTGCGAGCGGAGACAGCTTTAATGATCTTGGAATGATTCAGGCAAGCAAGGCCGGTTTCCTTTTCCGTTCAACAGAAGCTATTAAGAAGGATTATCCGCAGTATCCGGCGTATGAGACATATGATGAGTTACTTGCAGGAATTAAGGCAGCATTGTAATTAATAAGCTAATTTGGACCTGAGTTGCTTCAGGTCCTTTTTAATAAAGGAGCATTATGGACAAGAACAGACCTGTAAGCAGGGAAAAGTATGTAACCGATAATAGCAAAGGCGTGCAGCGAAGGGGTGAAGGACTTGGCACCGGTCCGGTAGGGAACGGAGGCGTTCCGCATGGAGGTAACTCGTCAGGAGGAGCACCAAAGCGCTCTTCAGGTGGTAGGAGTCCGCTTGGAATAATTGTTGCACTGATAATAGTATTGCTTGGCGGTGGTGGTGCGGTCGGCTCATTTGTTGGAGGAGGCAGCGAACCGGGAACGGGTGGAACACCTGCATATACACAGGAATATACAAGCGCGGATACTCCGGTTAATGCTGTAGATAACTCTGTAGCAGAAGGTGCGCGAGCTAAGTATACTAAAATAATTGGAAACGGACAGGATACAGTTACACTTATGGTCTACATGTGTGGTACTGATCTTGAGTCCAAGTATGGTATGGCTACCAATGATCTTAATGAAATGCTTGGCGCTTCTTTTTCGGATAAGGTGAATCTGATTGTCTATACAGGCGGATGTACTCAATGGAAAAACAATACAGTATCAAGCAGTACCAATCAGATATATCAGATTAAAAATAAGCAGCTTGTACTTATAGAAGATAATCTTGGAAGTGTATCGATGACAGATCCGTCGACACTTTCGGGCTTTATTCAGTATTGTAGCGGGAACTTCCCGGCCAATAGATATGAGCTGATTTTATGGGATCACGGCGGTGGTTCAGTATCGGGATATGGTTATGACCAGAAATTCCAGAATAGTGGTTCCATGTCGCTATCAGGAATAAATAAGGCGCTGGCTGATGGTGGAGTCGACTTTGATTTTGTGGGATTTGATGCATGTCTGATGGCAACCTTAGAGAACGGGCTTATGCTCTCGAAGTATGCAGATTATATGATTGCATCAGAAGAGACCGAACCGGGAGTCGGCTGGTATTATACTAACTGGCTTACAGAACTTGGTAATAATACATCCATTGATACGGTAATGCTTGGAAGCAGGATAGTAGATGATTTTGTTTCGGTTTGTGCAAGAGATGCACAGGGGCAGAAGACTACGCTTTCTGTAGTTGACCTTGCAGAACTTTCGGCAACTGTTCCCGAAAAATTCAATGCATTTTCAGCAAATACTGCGGACAGAATCAAGGGAAATGAGTATCAAAGCATAGCCAATGCCCGTGCAGGTGCAAGAGAATTTGCCCAGTCCTCCAAGATAGATCAGGTAGATTTGATTGATCTTGCCGGAAGGATAGGAACTATAGAGGCAGCAGACCTGTGCAATGTTGTAAGAGGTGCCGTAAAATATAACAGAACCTCACTTAATATGACTAATGCCAATGGAATCTCGATTTATTTCCCATTCCGTAAGCTAAACAGAGTCGATTCTGCACTTCAGACGTATCAGGCAATTGGCCTTGACTCAGAATATAGCAGATGTATCAGGGAATATGCTTCTCTTGAAGTAGAAGGACAGGCTGCTTCCAATGCAGATTATGGCAATAGCTTCGATCCTTTGGCATCGCTTCTTGGCTCGGTTGTAGGTGGAGGTCAGTCTTCAGGTGGAGATGAGCTGGCATCACTTATGGGTAGTCTCTTTTTCTCAGGAAGAGAGTTATCGCCGGAAGAGGGAAGAGAGTACGTAGCAGGTCATGGTTTTAATCCATCGGCTCTTGTATGGACTAAAGATGCAGAGGGGAATAGCATAATAGCTCTTAATGATGAACAGTGGGATCTTCTTGTAGATGTAGAACAGAATATGTTCGTAGATGATGGTAGCGGATATATTGATATGGGGTTGGATAACCTGTTTGAAATTGATGATAACGGTAATCTTATTGCAGCAGGTGATAAGACCTGGCTTGCGATTAATGGACAGCCGATTGCATATTACCATCTTACCAGCGATAGTGAGGGCGATTCGTATACTATTACAGGATACGTGCCGGCTCTGTTAAATGGAGAAAGAGTTAATCTTATTCTTGAGTTCTTGGATGAAAATCCAAAAGGAAGTATTGTAGGTGCAAGCACTGATTATCATAATGGTGAGACAGAACTTCAGGCTAAGAATCTTGGTAAACTAAGTATTGGAGATACCCTGGAATTCATCTGTGATTACTATTCATATAATGGAGAATATCAGGACAGCTATTTACTTGGTGAACCAATGAAGGTTACAGAGAATATGGAAATAAGCAATGTATCGGTAGGGGATAACAACGTCAGAATTACTTACCGCTTTACAGATATATATAATAATAAATATTGGAGTAAAACGCTTGATATGTAGTCAGGTGTTGGTGAAAGGAGATTTTGTGAGAATTAGAGAAGCAAGAATAAGAGATGCAGCGGCAATTGCCGGAATGATGTCTGAAAATGAAGAGATTTCTGTGGATGCAGTAATGGGGATGATTCAGAAAAATGATCCTAAAATTTATGTCGGAGCTGATTTTTCGGCAAATATTCTGGCATGCTCTGTTGGCGCAGATAAGGTGTATAAAAGTAAGAACTGCTTTGACCAGAATGTTGAGGAAGAGTTTAGGAAGATGTACTAATTGTTGTGTATAAAGCTATAAATATTATATGCAACGGATGACATAGTAATGTCAGGAGAAAACGATGCTGTTTTTTTTATATGCATTGATAATTCCATATTTAGAGATAATATTCAGCATATCCACAACAAGATGTACTGATATTAAATCAGTCATAATTAATGTCCTGCTATCGTATATGGCAGGACTTATTGTGGTCTTTTTTGTTAGTCTGATAAGAGGCAGAAAATGGCAGAAAATAGCAGAGATATGTGTTATGTGCCTAATACCGGTATTATATTATGCTGAATTTCTTGTATATAGAAGTTTTAAGGTATTCTATGATATTAATACCTGTTTGAATGGTGCAGGCGGTGCATTTAAGAACTTTATGGGGGATATACTAAGGCTGATTTTCTGTTTTGACGGAATAAGCAGACTAGTCTTGATGTATATTCCGCTGTTATTATGGATTATTTGTAAAAAACAGATTAGAAGACTTGATGAAAAAACATATAAATATTTGAAGGATTATCTGAACCGCAGGAATAAAGAGGGGGTTATTACAGCATACAGATTTAAAAGCCGGGTGTTTCTTATCATGGCATTTGTGTGTTACATATTAGCTCTTACTCTGATATATACTGATGATGCGCATGCAAATATGTACGGAAAAGAATATAATTATCAGTCTGTAGTTGAAAATATGGGATTGTCTACGGGACTCAGACTTGATATTAAGAATCTTATTCTTGGTGCAGATGAATCACTGGAATTCGAAGCTGTTAATAATAATGGGACTGATGTGCTCATAGAAGAATCCGAGGAAGGCAGCTTTTTAACAGAAGCTACAGATAAGGTTGACGGAGATAATTATGCTGAAAACAGTAATCCGGAAAATGATGATAATCGGGATTTGGGTGTGACGCCGGCAGAGGAAGAGAGCAAGGAGGATACTCAGCCTGTAGAGTATGGCGATAATGTACTCGATATAGATTTTGAAGAACTGGCATCAAGAACGTCGGGTATAAATGGGGAATTAGATGCTTATATTTCAACCTTAAAACCCAGCAGGAAGAATGAATATACAGGTTTATTTGAAGGTAAGAATCTGATTTTCTTAACGGCAGAGGCTTTTTCCGGATATTTGGTTGACGAAGAGAGGACACCGACTCTGTACAGGCTTATTCATAATGGCATTTATTTTGAAGATTTCTATCAACCCTCGGTTGCAGGTACAACAGGTGGAGAGTACTCTAATCTGTTTGGTCTTATGCCAACCTCAGGAGGTAAATCGATAAAAATGCTTACACGTGGTAATACCTTTATCACGATGGGGAATCAGCTTAATAAGAGGGGATATTGGGGACGAACATATCATAATAATAATGGATATGTATATGACAGATATGATACGCATACTATGCTCGGATATTCAGAAGGTTTTGAATGTATAGGAAATGGGCTTGAGAATTATATAGAGGGTTCAGGCTTCCCTGCATCGGATTATGAGATGATTAAGGGGACACTTACAGAGTATATTGATAAGCAGCCTTTTAATGTATATTACATGACTGTATCGGGACATGGGCAGTATTCAAGAAAAAGTAACCAGATGTCCTGTAAAAACTGGGATAGTGTCAGTGACCTGCAATATTCAGATATGGTAAAGTGCTATTTAGCTGCAAATATGGAATTAGAGAATGCCTTGACCTATTTGGTCAAGACTTTAGAAGAGGCCGGAATAGCCGATAATACAGTTATTTGTCTGTCACCTGACCATTTCCCATATGGATTAGATCAGGGATCATCGATAGGCAATATGCCTAACCTGTCGGAATTATATGGATTCAATGTTAACTCATATATTGATCGCGATAAGTCAAGCTGCATATTATGGAGCGGCTGTCTGGAAAAAATGGATCCCATAGTTGTATCGGCGCCGACAGAAAGTTATGACCTGCTGCCAACATTATGCAATTTATTCGGAATCGATTATGATTCAAGATTATACATTGGAAGGGATGTTCTTTCTGATACAGAGGCAATTATTTTCAATGGTGGTTATGATTTCAAAACAGAACTTGGTACATATTATTCTTCCAAAAACAAGTTTGTACCGATTTCAGAAGATACAGAAGTACCTGAGGGATATGTTGAAAGAATAAGACAAATAGTGCGAAACAGATATAATTTCTGTAAGGGTGTTCTGAGGGATGATTATTATGGCCATATATATAATGAGATATATGGTGAAGAGAAAAATCCCCAATAGAGTAGCTGTGAGCGATAAAATTCGGTTTTGGCTTTTATAGTATGAGGAATATATGATTAAAGTATTACTTTGGGATATTGACGGAACAATTCTTGATTTTCTGGCAGCAGAAAAGGCAGCAATTAAGAAGTGCTTTGAAATTATGAACTTGGGAATCTGTACCGATGAAATGGTGGCAGATTATTCGTTGATTAATTGTAAATATTGGGAAATGCTTGAACGTGGTGAGATGACTAAAGCCGAAATACTGGTGTGCCGCTTTAGGGAATTCTTTGAGAAAATAGGGATTAATACTGCGGTCGCAGAGGAGTTTAATTCCATGTATCAGATTCGGCTTGGTGATACTATTTGCTACAAGCCAAATGCACGGGAGATGCTTGATAAATACTCCGGCAGTCTGGTGCAGTGTGCTGTAACCAATGGTACAGTGGTTGCACAAAGAAGAAAGCTTAGTGCTTCCGGTCTTGATAGGGTGTTTGATCATATTTTTATATCGGAGGAGGTTGGAAGTGAGAAGCCTAATAGAACTTTTTTTGACGAAGTCTTTAAGGTGATTGGCAGATATGATTCTTCCGAAGTAATGATAATCGGTGATTCACTTACAAGTGACATCAGAGGCGGAAACAATGCAGGTATACTAACTTGCTGGTACAATCAGCAGCATAAGATTAATGATAAAGGGGAAACGGTTGATTATGAAATTGACGATTTGGCCAAGGTGGCAGAGATAATTGACCGAGAGATGATTTGATGAAAAGAACAATTGGAATCATAGAATTATTTATTACAGCTATAATCTGGGGAACAGCATTTGTGGCTCAGAGTGTAGGCATGGATCAGGGGGTTGGACCATGTACTTTTAATGCAGTCAGATATGCAGTAGGTTCGCTGATTCTTATTCCGGTCATATTTTTGTTGGGAAAACTTGTGAAGAAGGATTCGGATTATAAACCGGATATTAAAAAAACAGTGAAGGGTGGTTTTTTTTGCGGAATAGTTCTTGCATCAGCTTCACTACTGCAGCAGTATGGAATCTTATATACTACTGTCGGTAAGGCCGGCTTTGGTACAGCCCTGTATATTATTATAGTTCCGTTTATGGGTGTAATTCTTAAGAAAAAAATACCGGGAAGAGTATGGATTGCTGCTCTTATTGCAATTATAGGATTCTATCTGATGTGTATTTCAGAAACACTTTCGATTAACAAGGGCGATTTACTGGTACTGCTTGGTGCGGTTATGTGGTCTGTTCATATCCACACAGTTGATCATTTTGCACCGGGAGCAAATGGTGTGATGCTAAGCTCGATTCAGTTTGCCGTCAGCTCTTGTATATGCTTTGTAGGTGCTTTTATATTTGAAACGGTGTCATGGAGTGTAATTGCCGGGGCGGCATGGCCAATTCTTTATGCAGGTGTAATGTCATGTGGTGTCGCATATACGCTTCAGATTATTGGACAGCAGAATGTTGAGCCTGCGCTTGCCTGCCTTATTATGAGCCTTGAATCAGTTGTTTCAGCTCTGGCGGGATGGATTATTCTCGGCGAGACAATGATGGCAATCGAGATATTAGGTTGTGCTCTTGTTTTCATAGGTGTAATTATAGCTCAATTGCCGGACAAAAAAGTAGAAAATAAAACTGTCTGATATATCAAGCAGTTATTACAGAAGGATGTGTTTATTATGAGAACAATGGAATTTAAAATGGAACGCCAGGGCGTTGTTAAGGTTGGAGATCATATCACAGTTACCGAGGGTTCGCTTCCAAGTGGATTCTACTATTATACAATAGATCCATCACTCGCAATGTCATATAACATTGCAGCAAATGACAGACTTAAAGTCTTTGAAGGAGATGTTATAAACATCGAAGAAAACCCTCGTGGTTTTTATGTGACAGTTTCGTTTGATGAATAAAAACAAATAGCAAAATTAATATGTAACTATTATGCCGCCATCGTTAGCATAAAGAGAACTAAGGCCTGAGGTCTGCATAATTATATATTCTTTAAAGTTAGCATTTGCTTTTAGAGTGTCCCTTATTCTTTCAGCACCGGCTAGGTTATTGCAATGAGTAATTATAATTCGTTTTGGGACATTATCGCCAAGCTTTGTTGTCTCTCTTATGATTCTGTTTGTCATGGCATTCCAGGCTTTACGAAGGCCAATTGCTTTCTCGACAGCTTCAAGCTCGCCCTTCACACCCTGCAGTAATGGTTTTATTCTTAAGGATGAAGCAATAATGGCATCAACCCTTGAGATACGGCCGTTTTTACGGAAGGTCTCAAGGTTATCAAGCACAACATAGGTTGTGATATTATTTCTGTATTCTGTAAGATTATCGCAGATTGTCTCGAATGGTAAGCCCTGTTCCTCTAATTCATATGCCTTTATAGCAAGCAGTGATTCGCCACCTGATGCGGATAAAGAGTCAATTACAAAAATCTGCTTATCATCATGTTCTTCCTCATACATCATTTTGGCTATATTGGCACTATTGAAGCAACCGCTGAGGTGGCTTGAGATGGTAACAACATATATACGCTTGCTTTCAGCAGCTTCAAACAGACGAACAAAGTTGTCAGGTGAAGGACAAGAACTTCTGGGACATGTCTTGCAGGCAGCTATCTTTCTGAGCAATTCTAAAATATCAATGCCCTTTACATCCTTAATCTGCTCTCCATCTATATCCATATTAAAAGGGACTAATGAAAATCTTTCGTCGTCAATATATTCATTTGGTAATTCACAACTGCTATCAGCGATGATTAGATATTCAGCCATTTTTGCCTCCATTTTTTGCACATAGTATTCATTACTACATATAGTAGCATTTAATACCTTTATTGTAAATAGCTTTTTAATAATATATACTTGTTTTATGAAAAGTTTAGAGATTAAGAATAAAAAGAGTTTTATGAACAGATTCCTGATGAAGGAGGAATTCGACGATTTTTTGTTGAAGGAAGCCGTCATCATGACGTCTAATATGTATACTATTAATGGCATTGAGAATAGGGACTACTATGATAATGATGAAGACATTATCAAAGAAGAGTCACCGTATGATTATGCAACCTGGCGTAAGATGAGACCGATAATTCAGACACTTATCAGGGGCAAGCACACACCGGTAAGTATGAAAATCACTATGTATCTGAAGCCGGATCTTGCTAAAGAGGTACTTGAGGGGGATGCCGGTGTAGTTGATTATCTGATTATAAATCTTCACTATAGTCAGAATGGTATGAATATTACAACGGGTTTGGCATATCGTGAATTCACAATGGATAAGGATCAGGAAAAATTGTGGGATGCATATGTGACAGCGCTGATAGGAGATGAATAAAGATAAAGGCAACCTGGATGGGTTGCCTATTAGTTATTTATTTGTTTGAAAGAACAGTTCTAATAATTCAAGGGCTACAAGCTGCTTGTCGGGACTCAATTGTTCAAAGAATGATAACATTCTGGCAACATTATCGGATGAAAACTGTTTCCTCTTATTAGGCTTTGCAGTGGGATTATTTAATATATTATCCTGTAAACTGTCATCGTATTCCGGAAGAAGCTCAACAGGAATTAGTTCAAGCATAGTAGCTGATGGTACATTATAAATTTGCGCTAATGTATTTAATGTTTCAGGTGGTGGAGTTGTCTTGTCTAATTCATATGCGGCAACAGTAGATCTGGATTTACCTATTATGACTGCAATATCAATCTGATTATATGAAGTGGTTTTTCTGAGTTCTTTTAGATATTTACCTAATGAAGGATTATTCAATTCTACGCCCTCCTCATATTAGACTTACTAGAACTCATTCTAATATATACAGGGTGGGGTGCGTGTCAGTCAGATTGACAATGGAGCGAGCACACTGACATAACTGACATAAAATCAATTCGTGCTCTTCATCTGTTACGGCAATATCCATCTAAGCTATCATTAAATATGCATTTCTGATATATTTCCGCTTTCGCTATATTTTTTATATTTATCCTTTACCTTTTTCATAGTATTAAGGTTTACAGTATGCTTACTACTGTCGCGCATCAGAACAGACATTAGGCCGGTTGAAGCGGCATAACGCATATTTACAATAGTAGTATCATTTATAAGCTGGAAGGTAGGAAAAGCATACAAATCACGCCATAGCTGGTCAATCATACATGTAGCAGGTTTGATATTGCCACCTACATAATGAACATTTACATTATATCCGGAGCCTTCAAAATAAAGAATATCCTTTTCAGTTACATAGAAGGCTTCATAATTATTACGAAGCTCAATTGTAGGTATGTAATTGTTTCTTTTTTCTTCGATTATGGTATCAATCATCTCAGTGAGTTCAGTCACCTTAATTGGCTTGTCCATAAAATATGTATTAGGTAATGGCTTGCCGGATTTACGATAATCGATTGTTGATATGCAGAAGACGATTGGTGACAGGATACCCTTGTTGCGAATTGCTTCGGCAATTCCATATGAGTCACATATCGGATCGGTTGAATCTAAAAAGTACACATCATACAGCATGGCAGCATTAACAATGGCCTCAACACCGCCAAAGGTGTCAACATAAAAGACGCCTGTAGTGTTAACACGTCTGTCAGATTCTCTTTCCAAAAGTCGTTCCATTTGTTTGCGATCGCCCGGATCGCTGTCACATAAAGCAATGCGTAATGAAGTATTCATAAATCCATTCCTATAAGAATACAATCTGTAATGGTGATAAGTAGAGTGCAACAATCAGACCTATATGTATGAATAATATAATGGGCATACCATAGGCAAAGTACCAGTGTCTGGTCTTGTGTCGAAAAAGAAACATACCGACAGTTGAGCCAAGACTTCCGCCAAAAATTGCAATGGTAAAGAGTGTTGCTTCCGGAATACGCCATGCACGCTTAATAGCACGACGTTTGTCTATTCCCATTGTCGCAAAACCAACAATGTTCACTATTAAAATATATATCGCAATTAGTTCAATAACATTCATAATTTGATTATATCAAAAAATGTCCCAAGAAAAAAGACAACGCAGGAGTTTAAACGTTGCCTTTTTTGAAGACGATATTCTCTGAATGAAATTACTCGGAATATGCTTCACAGATGTGATTCCTGTATGGAATGTAGATGGCATTGCCATAGATGTGTAATGTGTATTTTTAATCTGAATAATTATCATTAATAATTGAAAAAAGTATCAGGATAATCGCAAATCTCTTATGTGGAGGTATGGAGTGAAAAAGGTGGATCCAGAGACGCTCGCCTTCATTTAGGTGTTGGAGTCTAGCTGATATATTGTTGCTCTTGGCGAAATGCTCATATGAAGTAGAAATGTCCTTTATACTATACGGGCTTTTGGGGGAAGGTGATTCCCCGGATATGAGAGAAAAAAGAAAATCAGCAGGAACTTTGTAGTATATGGCAAGCTTTTTGAGTTCAACTACAGGTGGAATTAATCGACCGGTTTCGTAAGAGGACAAGGTCTTGCGTGAGATGTGTAAATTTTGGGCAACCTGTTCCTGAGTCAACTCATGGCAGCTGCGAAGTTGTTTGAGTATAGTCGCGATATGATTAGTGGATATCATTGCTATTCTCCGGATGAATTACATAAATGAAACAAAAGATAACATATCAATAACTTTATATGCTATGACACATTGTTATGTTAACACGCATATGTCAGATGGATGTCAGTTATTGTAGCATTACATATGAATTTGTATTAGAGACGAACGTATAAAATAGCGAAAAGGGAATTACATGGATGTCAGAATAAATAGCATAATATTTATAAATGTCCTTTTGGATTATGTATATGAACGAGTAATATTGTATAAATATGCAATAAATAGCGGTATATACAT
>JAGHUN010000128.1 GCA_018064805.1 Candidatus Colinaster scatohippi | reverse complement strand
TTATCACGATAGTGATAAAAATACTTTATTCCTCGATAGCTCAGCGGCAGAGCATTCGGCTGTTAACCGAAGGGTCGTTGGTTCAAACCCAACTCGGGGAGTTTTCTTTTATGGGGATAACCCCGTTACGGCTCCATGGTCAAGCGGTTAAGACATCGCCCTTTCACGGCGGTAACACGGGTTCGATTCCCGTTGGAGTCATTATTTAATATTGTATGGTGACTTAGCCAAGTGGTAAGGCCCCGGTCTGCAACACCGTCATCGCCGGTTCAAATCCGGCAGTCACCTCTACTAGAAAGTGCTTCAAACATTGAGTTAACAACGTTTGAGGCATTTTTTGTTTTTGTATGTTTTGTGCTCCAATTGGATCATATAGATTATAGTAGAGTAGTATGGGAATAGCATTTTTATCTGTATTTTATAATATTGCAACGGTTTTATCACATAAAGCGAGTTAAACTTTGCTTATAAACAAGACAAAGATATTCTCACTTCTCGCTTTACGTCTTATTCCCGGCGGTCAAAAAATACACTTTACGTTCACTTTACGGCGGTCTTATTCCCATAACTCTTTAAATGTAAAGCAGAATATTGACAAATGACATACAAATAATATATTCTTTTTATAGGAAAGGACGGTGACTATTATGGCACAGGCTATGGTGAATTTTAGAATAGATGAAGAGTTGAAGAAAAACATGGAGGCAACTTGTAAAGAGATGGGACTTTCTATGACGGCGGCATTCACACTTTTTGCTACGAAGGTGACTAAGGAAAAGAGAATTCCATTTGAGATTTGCGTAGATCCTTTTTATAGCGAAGAAAATATGTCACGCTTAAGGAAGGCAGCCGATGATATGAATGCTGGACTTGGGACAGTACATGAAATCATGGAGGCATAATGGATGGTAAAATCATGGCATGATTATGCACGCGATGGGAAATTAGAGATTCTTCAATGTAAGAGCCACTATGGGGATAAATAGTACATATTTTAGCATTGCGGTGGGCTGGTCTTTCAACAAATTTTTGTGTTGAGAGTGAATTAGGGTAATTGTATGATGTTTCCTTATATGACGTTAAATAATAATACAGAAGTAGTTCATTCAGAGTTACAGACAGATGGACGGGTGAAAGTATATATAGAGACACCTGATGAAAAGGATGGTTTTCATCATGCAGTGTGTTGGCTTCCAGATTATAAATGGGAAGATATAAACGGATATGTTGATTCAGAACTTGATCGATATAAAAAGTTTGTAGTTAAAAACGCTCATTTGATTATGGAGTTTGCAACTGAAGGTTTGTTAGTATAAAACAGAAACATTAATAGGTAAAGGGAGTTAAATGAAAAAGATTATTCAGAATCCTATAGTGGATGTTATATTAACATTCATAATTGCATATTTATTGATATATAAAACCTGGATTTTAGGCGATATATTAGTAATAGACTGCCCAAAGATTTTGGGAATTGACCTTCCTTCTATAATGGGTGATGATTTGTATTATACATGGTATATGTATATTAATTTTATCGCTATATGGGTATGCGGATTGATTATTATTTCAGTTTTCAAACGCTACAGACCCATATTAAAGGCTTTTTCTATCAAGCTGAAGGGGAATAATATAAAATCTGCCCTTATTGGCGGACTATCTTTGGGCTTTGGTTTAAATCTTATAATTGCCCTTGTAGCTATTGCTACCGGAGCAGTTAGTCTTCATTATGTTGGTATGGGTATTGGATCATTTGTGTTACTGTTTATTGCAGTGCTAATTCAGTCCGGTGCTGAGGAGTTAGTAGCCAGAGCTTTTATTTATCAGAGACTTAGAAAAGATTTTCCTAAGTGGCCTGTGGCTGCTATAGTAGGAAACGGATTGTTTTTTGTGATGATACATATAGGAAATCCCGGAATGACATTTCTTTCAATACTAGCGTTGATAGTTGTTTCGGTCATGTATTCATTGGTTGTTTACTATTTTGACAGTATTTGGATTCCTATCGTGGCACATACAACATGGAATTTTACACAGAGTATTGTTTTGGGTCTTCCCAATTCAGGAATAGTGTTTCCGGTAGCAATGTTTAAGCTTGATGCAGGAACAAATAATTTTGCGTTTGATTCGGTATTTGGAATTGAGGGTTCAGTTCTTGCAATAATTTTAAACATCGCAGTGTGCATTGGCATTTTTGGTTATGGACGAAAGAAAGGTGCCAAGGAGACAAACATCTGGAATGCATAATGATAAATAGATAATAGATGATAATAGACTTTTTGAGAGGTATATGCTAATATTACCATAAGTGTGAAACAAGGAGGAATTATCATGGCATGTTTTATAGTACCGGCAACAGAAGCTGTTGTTACAACTATTGCAACTAAGATTATTGCAAATAAAGAAACTCAGAATCTTAATGATAAGCTTGAAGGCGGTGTTACAGTCGCTGAACTTAATAAAGAGAATTTTTCCGGGAAACTTAAGAGACTTAATTATATGCTTTGGGGTGGTTCGGCACTTTTAGCATTTGAACATGTTTGGCATGGTGAGGTACAGCCATTCTTCCCATTCCTTACGGCTGCAGGTAATCCTGCTGATGCTATGGAGATGTTACATGAGATGTCCACTGTTGGAGTGTCTATGGCTGTTCTTGTTACTGCAGTCTGGGGTGTGATGACACTTGTAACAAACAGTATTGAGAAAAAGGAAAGTGATTTTGCTGTTAATAAATCTACAGAGGTATAGTGGATTTACGTAAATTTTTCTGATGAAAAGGGCAGTCATCTCAGGATGTGCTGCCCTTAATTAATCGATAATTTTGTTTCAGTTTTTGAGGGTTTATATGAAGGTAAGGAAATTAAAAATAACAACCAAAATAGTAATTATTGTAGCAGCAATAATGATAATTACGGATTTTCTGTTAGGCTTTCTTATATATAATAAAGAGAGCAATCTTATTAAAGAGCAGATTTGCAAGAGTGCAATGGCAACAGCCGACTGCGTGAGTGCAGCTATTAAAGATAATGGCCAATCAGATATGCTGGCAGCGATTGTGCCGGGGGATGAAGATAGCGATGAGTATGCCCAAATTAATGTGACTCTCACAACCTTCTTCAATAACAGTGAATGTGATTACATATATACATTAAAGAAGAACGATAAGGGCGAGATAGAATTTTTGGTTGATTCTGATCCGGAGGATCCTTCCGATGTAGGAGAGATACTGGAGTTAGAGGATGCTATGCTCACTGCATGGGGTGGCGAGACTGCAATGGGCGAGCCATTTGCCGATGAATGGGGATATTATATGTCTGCATTCAGCCCGGTATATAATGATGCCGGTGAGGTAATAGCAATAGTAGGTGCTGACATCAACTTTGATGAAGTAAATGCACAGCTTGCGACTGTAAGATTAGAGCTTATTATCATGTGCATTGTGGTATTTGTTCTTGCTATGGTAATAGTAATGATTCTGGTGCTTATACTCCGCAGACAGTTTATAGTGCTTAATAATAAGGTTATTGAACTGGGAAATGGTAATGGAGATTTAACGAGGGTTCTTGATATTAAGAGCGGCGATGAAATGGAAGTAATTGCCGGAAATATGAATAATTTTATTGCCTTCATAAAAGATATTGTTGCCGGCACATCCAAATCATCAGATGAACTGACTAAGTCATCAAAGATTATGATGGAATATATCTCGAGTACTACGGATGAAGTAAGTAACATCTCATCGACTATGGAAGAAATGAGCGCGTCTACACAGGAAATAAGCGCTTCACTTGGCCTTATCAGCAAAACAGTGGATGATATTCTTGTTAATATTGAAGATATTGCAGATGCTGCTGATAAGAATGCAGCTGATTCAGAGAATATAATTGTTTCAGCAGAAAATATGTACAATAATGCGGTATCATCAAAGGAAGTGATTAAATGTAAGACAGAGGAAATGCAGAAATCACTTAATTCTAAGATTGAAGATAGCAAAAAGGTGTCTGTAATTAATGAACTTACGGATAATATTATTGAAATTGCAAGTCAGACAAATCTTCTGGCATTAAATGCATCAATTGAAGCTGCCAGAGCAGGTGAAGCTGGTAAAGGCTTTAGCGTTGTTGCTCAGGAGATTAAAAATCTTGCAGAGGATTCAAACAGAATGGCAGAGGAGATTAAAGCAATAGGTGGTGAGGTGACCGGTATTGTTGAAGAACTTTCTAGCGAGTCTGAAATGATGCTTGAATATATGTCTGAAGCAACAGATATTAGTCTGAATGATCTATTATCCACAAGTGAAAGTTATCGTAAAGATATCATGAAACTAATGGAAATGATGAGGAATTTCAGGGATGAAAGCAAGGATATATTTGAAAAGGTTAGTGACATCGATGGTTCGGTTAAGAATATTACCGATGTTGTAGAGGAGAATACACGTGGTATTGTAGAAACAGCTGAAGAGGTAAGTTCAATAGCATCGGATATGTCTGAGCTTAATAATAAGGCTGAAGGTAACTATGCAATTGCTGAAGAGATTAATGGCTATATGGGCCGATTTGTTACGGAATAAAAGCGGTTTTGACAGTGCGTGTGTATATGCCTAAACATAGTATTTATTACTACCTTAGAAGGTTTGCGGAGATGTGATACTTGCTGTATAATTATCAAAGCTTGGAGGGAGTATGTTTAGGTTTTATTTTATTATAATTATCTCTATTATCAGAATTCTTGTATATGTCATTATGGGAGATTACTGGTGTAAACACCCGGAAAAATATGACATGGATAAAAGATTTAAGCTTGCCTGCAGAATTATCGGTGATGTAAAGAAGAGGGCAAGGATAACAACGGTTGCTTATGGAGTTGAGAATCTGCCGAAGGAAGGCGGATATATAATGTATTCCAACCATCAGGGAAGATATGATGCGCTTGGTATTATATCCGTTCATCCCGGTAAGTGTTCAGTTATAATGGATGCTGAACGAAGCAGAATAATGCTAGCGAATCAGGTGGTCGAACTGGTTGACGGAATACGACTTGAGAGGAATGATTTCAGGCAGCAGGTGAATGTTCTTAAAGGAATGACTGAAAAGGCGGCAGCCGGAGTAAGGTATATTTATTTCCCTGAGGGTGGATATGAGCATAATGGCAATAAGCTTCAGGAATTCAGACCGGGAGCCTTCAAAGTGGCTAAGAATGCTAAGGTTCCAATTGTGCCGGTAGCAATATATGATTCACACATTCCGTTTGATTTTAATTCAATGAGACGTGTTACGACTCAGGTTGCATTTATGGATCCTATTCCGTATGAAGAGTATTCTTCAATGTCTACAGCAGAAATCAGTGCTATGGTTAAGGCTAAGATTGAGAATAAGATTGATGAGCTAGAAGAGATTAGGAAGAATAAGAAATATAATTCATGGTTCAAAGAGTATAAGGAAACTGACAAATAATATTAGACCTCGAATCTAACGGTTTGAGGTCTTAATTATTAAGAAAGAGAGGGATTCGGATATGTCTGATGCTATATGGGAACTTGCGGAAATACTTAAGAAAAGTAATAATATCGTATTTTTTGGTGGAGCCGGGGTGAGTACGGAATCAAATATTCCGGATTTCAGGAGCTCTAATGGTTTGTGGAATGAAAAACTAAAAATTAATTTCACTCCTGAGCAGTTGGTCTCGCATACGTTTTATATGAAATATCCGGAGAATTTTTTTCAGTTTTATAAAGATAAGCTGATATATCCGGAGGCAGAGCCTAATAAGGCGCATTTAGCTCTTGCAAGGCTAGAAGAGATGGGAAAACTGAAAGCAATTGTAACTCAGAATATTGATGGACTTCATCAAAAGGCCGGTTCCAAAACTGTATATGAGCTGCATGGCTCAGTGCTTAGGAATTACTGTGAGGAATGCCACGAGTTTTATGATGAGAGCTACATTTTGAATTCAGAGGGTGTTCCTGTATGTAAAAAGTGTGGAGGAAGGGTTAAGCCGGATGTTGTATTATACGAGGAAGGACTTGATCAGGGAATAATAAATGCATCTGTCAGAGCTATTATGGAGGCAGACACTCTTATTATTGGAGGCACTTCTTTGGTTGTATATCCGGCGGCCGGGCTTATTCAGTATTTTAAGGGAAGTAAACTTATACTGATTAACAAAACGGAGACAAGTGCTGATAGGAATGCAGATCTTGTTATACATGATTCCATAGGACAGGTTTTGTCAAAGGCACTTGAAATGATGAGTCAGGAAGACTAAATATAGGCGATATAAATCTATATATGGTGGGCGATATTCATCTGCATTTGGATTGGGAAAAAATAATGTAAAAAAGTGCGATAAATGCTTGTAATAGCGCACTTTTTATGTTATTATTCTAATTCGTGATATATAATTCCTTGGCAAGAGAGAAACTTGCCCAGAGACCAAAAGGAGGTAACAAGCATGAACAAGTATGAATTAGCCGTTGTTGTTAATGCACAGATCGAAGATGAAGAAAGAGCTGCAGTTGTAGACAAGTGTAAGGCTCTTATCGAGAGATTCGGTGGACAGATTACGAACGTTGATGAATGGGGTAAGAAGAAGTTAGCTTACGAGATTCAGAAAATGAGAGAAGCTTTCTACTACTTCATTCAGTTTGATGCAGAAGCTACTGCTCCGGCAGAAATCGAGCAGAGAATGCGTATTATGGACAACGTTCTCAGATACTTATGCGTTAGACAGGACGAGGCATAATAGAAAGAGAGAACAAGTAGGATGAACAAAGTAATTCTTATGGGTCGTTTGACCAGAGATCCTGAAGTTAGATATTCACAGGGCGGTTCCAATATGGCAATTGCCAGATTTTCAATAGCTGTCGACAGACGAATCAGACGTGACGGACAGCCAACAGCAGATTTTTTCAACTGTACTGCATTTGGAAGAACAGCTGAGTTTGTTGAGAAATATTTCAAGAAGGGTAACAGAATCCTTATTGACGGAGAAATCCAGAATGATAACTATCAGGGAAAAGATGGTAATATGGTCTACGGTATGCAGATCATTGTAAACAATGTTGAATTTTGCGAAAGCAAAGGTTCACAGTCTGGTTTCGATGGCGGATTTGCTCCGGTTCAGGGTGGCGCTGAAGCTGCAGCACCAGCACCGGCCGGTGAGGATTTCATGAATATTCCTGATGGAATAGATGAAGAACTGCCGTTTAACTAAGTTTGTAGATAGGAGGCATGTAGCATGGCTTTTAATAAGACAGAACGTTCCGATGCTCCTCGTAAGAGAGCAGGCGGTATGCGTAGAAGAAAGAAAGTTTGTGTATTCTGTGGTAAGGATAATGCAATTGATTACAAGGATACAGCAAAGCTTAAGAGATACGTATCAGAGAGAGGAAAGATTCTTCCTCGTCGTAT
>JAGHUN010000062.1 GCA_018064805.1 Candidatus Colinaster scatohippi | reverse complement strand
GAAAAATGTATTTTACCTTCTATAGATAGACAATACTAGATAATGTGGGTACTATTTGCAATATGCACAAAACATAGGTAGTGAATATGTGCAATATAGTTAAAATGTCAATTTACTTGCCCAACTAAAAAACATATAATGCTAGAAATGAGGAAACGCAAATACGATTTATGGTTTGCTGTTTGGGGAAGGAAAGTAGTCTTGTAGTGAAGTTAGGAGGTAAACAAAATGCAGCATAAGATTATGCTTAGACCTGAAGAGGTTAAAGAGTTTGTAGCAGCAGCTTCCAAAAGTTCATGCGATATTGATATCTTCTACAACAGATATGTCGTAGATGCAAAATCAATTTTAGGCGTACTTGGACTTGACCTTAGAAAAGTTCTGACTGTTGCAGTCAACGGATATGATCCAGACTTTGAAGCGTATATTGGAAAGTTTGCTATTGCCTGCTAATATGATAGCAGGAATAATGATAACAAATACCCCGTGTGCAGTAATAACTGCGTACGGGGTATTTGTTTTGTTACATTTGTGCACAGAAACAGAGCATTAGCAAAACGCTTGTTCGTTTAACATAAAAATGATAATCTGTTTATATGAAAAATGTTAAGATATCAGTTCGTGGTCTTGTGGAATTTATTCTGCGAGAAGGTGATTTAGACAACAGAAGAACGCATTCATCTGATACTGCTATGATAGAGGGCGGAAGAATACACCGTAAGATCCAGCATAGCATGGGAAGTATATACCGTGCAGAGGTGCCTCTTAGCTATACCTATCTTACCAGAGAAAAAGACTTTACTATAACGATTGATGGTCGTGCGGATGGCATAATCGATACAGAACCGGTAGTGATTGATGAGATTAAGGGGACCTACAGATTCCTTCATAAGCTTGAGAATCCAGATAATGTACATCTGGCTCAGGCCAAGTGCTATGCATATATATATGCAAAAGAAGAGGAGCTGGCTGAAATTGACGTCCAGATGACATATTGTAATCTGGATACGGAAGAACTTAAATATTTCAATTATCATTATGAAGCAGCTGAATTAGAAGAATGGTTTACCGATTTGATGGAAAGATATGCAATCTGGGCCAGGATGGAGATAAGATGGCATGAAAAAAGAGACGATTCTCTCGCGAAAGTTAAATTTCCATTTGATTATAGGCGAGGCCAAAAGGAATTAATAACGCATGTATATCATACAATAGCCCATAAAAGAAAACTATTTCTCGAGGCACCTACAGGTGTAGGAAAGACCATATCTACGGTGTTTCCGACGGTTAAAGCAATGGGAGTTGGCAAGGTTGAGAGGATATTTTATCTTACTGCCAAAACTATTACCAGAACTGTGGCGGATAACACATTTCAGATTTTACGTAGACAGGGAATGCATTTTAAAAGTGTAATCATTACGGCAAAAGACAAAATATGTTTTAGCGAAGAACGATTGTGTAATCCGGAAGCCTGTCCATATGCAAAGGGGCATTTTGACAGAATAAATGAGGCGCTTTTCGCTATTCTTAACGAAGAAGAGAATTACAGCAGAGAAATAATAGAAGATTATGCAATAAAATATCAGGTGTGTCCATTTGAATTATGCCTGGATATTAGTCTTTTCTGCGATGGTATTATTTGTGATTACAATTATCTTTTTGATCCCCATGTATATCTTAAGCGTTTTTTTGCAGATGGTAAGACAGCCAATAATGTGTTTCTAATTGATGAAGCACATAATCTTGTTGACAGGGGAAGAAGTATGTATACCGCAACGCTGATTAAGGAGGATTTTCTGAATCTAAAGAAAAGCGTCAAGGTATATGATGCTACTATGGCCAAGCGTTTGGAGAAATGTAATCATGAATTGCTTCTTATGAAGCGGGAATGCACGGATATTAAGGTGATGGATTCCATTGAACCATTTGTACACAGTTTAGAACGACTATATGAGTCAATGAGTACTTATCTTGAAAATCATGATGCATCACCGGTCAGAGACGAGGTTCTGGACTTCTTTTTTGAGGTCTCACATTTCCTGTACATATATGATTTGCTTGATGAGAAATATATTGTGTATTCATATATGCTCGGTAATGGTGATTTTGGCATCAGACTATACTGTGTGGATCCATCGAAAAATCTCAGCGAATGTATGAAAAGAGGAATTAGCTCGATACTTTTTTCAGCGACGTTGCTTCCTATTCAGTATCATAAAAAGCTTTTAGGCGGTACATCTGAAGATTATGAGGTATATGCGGAGTCGACTTTTGACAGGAATAAGAGAGGATTATATATAGCGGAGGGAGTTACCAGCAAGTATTCTGAACGCGGTCAGAAGATGTATAGGGATATAGCGGAATATATTCATGAGATTGCGGTTTCTAAAAAGGGTAATTATATAGCCTTTTTCCCTTCATATAGTTTTATGAATAGCACCTGGGATGTGTATATTGATATGTATGGAGAAGAGAATGGGATTAATCCTGTACTTCAGTCTGAGCATATGACAGAGGAAGAGCGCGAGAATTTCCTAAGGATGTTTGAGAATGGATACGATGGTGAAGAAGGAATTAATACCATTGAAGTAAGGTCTGACAGAGGACTCCTTGGTTTCTGTGTTCTCGGAGGCATATTTAGCGAGGGAATAGATCTTAAGAATGATAGTCTTATTGGGGCTATAATTGTTGGTACGGGAATACCGATGGTGTGTAAGGAAAATGAACTTATAAAGGACTATTTTGATGAGATTGATGGAAACGGAATGAAATATGCTTATATTTATCCCGGATTTAACAAGGTCCTGCAGGCTGCCGGCAGGGTAATACGTACACATGAGGATGTTGGTGTGGTTGCCCTTTTGGATTATAGATTTAAGAATGCAACATATAGGGAATTATATCCTAAGGAGTGGGATAATATTCAGTCTATAAATATGGCCAATCTTGGACAAAAGATCGGTGGCTTTTGGGAAATAAATGGAAATAAATTTATATTAGATAATTAAGAACTGAATTGTTTACTAGGTAGGTTCATTTTGGTAAAATAGTAACAGTTTCATTTTCATATATAGGAGGATTGTTTATATGAACTCAAAAAGGCATGATATGGACTATTTGAAGGCAGTCAATAAGTTCGTACTCATAGTAACACTGATTATTGATTTCTTTATTGTTGTAGGTTATATGGCAGCTTTTCTCGGCGGCACCTATGCATTGTCGAAATTAATACTTGTATTCGCACTGATGATTGTTGGGGCAATAATTAGTATTATTGCATGCATTAAAAGTCCTGAGAATTTCAATTATATAGCGATGATTTGCTTCTCGGTGCTTTATATTGATGCACTGTTCACAGCCGGAAATGATCATATGTTCTTGCTTATGTTCCCGGTATTCATGCTTTATATGTTGTATTTTGATTATAAGTTTATTGTTATTTCGGCACTTATTTGTGGACTTGCCAATGTTATCGACCAGGCAGTTATTATAGCTGTTTTACATCATTTTAGATCCGGTCAGGATCTTGAGGTTCCGATAATCCTTTTAAGAATGGGTTCAGTTATCATCTATTTATGCGCGCTTCTTGGAGCAACTAAGAGAGCCAATGCAAATAATGAGAGTAAAATTGATTCGGCAAAGAGTGCACAGCATAAAAGTGAGGAACTTGCAAATGCAGTGATTCCGATTGTTAAGTCAGTCAGTGATAACGCAGCACAGGTAACAGAGAGTATGGATTCGCTTAATGCCAATGTTGATGCAACTGCAGAGCTTCTTAATGACATCCTCACATACAATAACCGTAATACCGAAAGCATTGATATGCAGCTCGGTAAGACTAATGAGATTCAGAATAAGATTCAGAATACAAAAGAAGAGTCTGACAAGATGATGAGCCTGTCTGATAAGTCATCAGAAGCAGTTAATGGTGGTAAGGAAGTAATTGAACAGCTTATTAAACAGTCAGAAGAGACAAAAGAGGCTAATGCCAAGGTTGTAGGTTCGGTTGAAGCACTTATTGCAAATGCGGAAAGTGTTGCTGAGATGACATCTCAGATTAGTAATATTTCCTCACAGACCAATCTTTTAGCTCTTAATGCATCTATCGAAAGTGCACGTGCCGGTGAGGCAGGTAAGGGATTTGCGGTAGTTGCGGAAGAGATTAGAAAGCTTGCTGATGAGACAAGAATGCTTACAGAGTCTATTCAGACTATTGTGGCTGATCTTCATGCTAACGCTGCTAATGCAAAGACTACTGTTGATGAGGTTGTGGCTACAGCAGAGAAGGAAAACGAAAACATTAATAATGCTAAAGAACAGTTCGATGCAATTGGTTCACATATGGAAGAACTTAATGGCAGTGTTTCATTTATTAATAACAGTATTGATGATATTCTTAAATCCAATAATGCCATCGCAGAGGGTATCAGTCAGATATCAGAAGACAGTCAGTTAGTGCTTGAGCGTACTACAGATGCAGTTAAGCTTGGCGAAGATTGTAAGGAAAATGCTGAAATAGCAAAGAACAGAATCGATGTGCTGACAGATACGGTTCATTCAGCTGATAGATATTTATAAAATCAGGATATAATTTATGGAATATTATTCTCTGAATAACTATTTACAGGACATATTTGGAAAAAAGGTATATAAAATTGCAATTAATGCAGGCTTCACCTGCCCTAACCGTGATGGTAGGGCAGGCTATGGAGGCTGTATTTTTTGTTCCGGCGATGGATCAGGGGATTTTGCCGGGGACAGAGAGCAGGGGATAGCAGCACAAATAGAAGAAGGATGCAAGCGAATAGAGGCAAAAATGGGAAATGGTGAACCGGCCTATATTGCGTATTTTCAAGCCTTTACCAATACATATGCGTCTGTAGAAGTCCTTAGGGAAAAATATATGGAGGCAGTTAGGCATCCTCATGTAGTAGGAATATCAATAGCTACGAGGCCGGACTGTCTTGGGGATGATATTGTTAAGCTAATAGGTGAGATAAACCTGATAAAGCCGGTGTGGATAGAGTTGGGACTGCAGACAATTCATGACAGGACTGTAAAGCTTATTAACAGGGGATATGAGACAGAGGTGTATGAGGCTGCAGTAAAGAAGCTGGTTCCTCTTGGGGTACATATTGTAACCCATGTAATATTGGGTCTTCCCGGCGAGACATATGAAGATATGCTGGAGACTGTTAAATATGTTGGCGATATTTCTCACAGTTATGCTCATAGCGTCAGCTGTAAGAGGGCAGGTGTTACGCAGGAGGATATGTTGCTGACTAATGTAGTCGAAAAAATAAATACAGAAAAAGATAGCACGCGTAACCAATTTGGAATAAAACTCCAACTATTGCATGTTATCAGTGGGACAAGGCTTGCTGATATGTATGATATGGGGGAGTTTGCTACACTTGAGATGGATGAGTATGTGAGGCTGGTTGCCGATTGTCTGGAATTACTGCCTAAGGATATGGTTATCCATCGTATAACCGGGGACGGAGATAAGAGAACCCTGATTGCTCCGCTGTGGAGCGGAGATAAAAAGAAAGTCCTGAATGCTCTGAATAAGGAAATTAGGAATAGATAAATAGTTAAGAAAAAGGAAAGATGAAGATAGGGAATGAATAGGATTAAAGCAAATACAACAGTTCTAAGTCAGGTAGGGCTGATTACTTGCAGCAAATGTGCTTGGCGATTTGGCCTGTGCAGTTGCGAAGAGAGGCAAGCAGACGGAGGAAATGTAGTAATTATATTCCCAACACCTTATGGAAGTTAAATTATGATTAAAAAGCAATTAATAACATCTATACTAATACTTGTTCTTACAATTAGCCTGTTTGGATGTGCTAAAACAGCAGAGAAACAGGCTGTTGTGCCTATAATTGAGCAGATAGCAGAGCCTGTGGAAGCGGTAGACTATGATGCTAACACTGCGAATGCATCAGATATTTCAGAAGTTGATGATGATATTGAGACTGCTATAGAAACAGATGTTATTAGCGATGTCGATAATATTGAAGCGCCAACAGATACTGTTAATATTATTATGGTGGGTGATATGCTTCTGCATGACCGGATTGAAGAGGTCGCAAAGAATGAAGATGGCAGCTATGAATATGATGAAATATTCGCCCATACAAAAGATATGATAGCTGATGCAGATATTGCCATTGCCAATGAGGAGGTAATCATTGGCGGAAGCGAGCTTGGAGTAAGTGGATATCCGGCATTCAATGCGCCGTATGAGTTTGCGGATGAACTGGTAAAGGTGGGATTTGATGTCATATGTCACGGGACCAATCATGCTCTTGATAAAGGTGGAAGGGGAATAACCAACTGTCTGAATAACTGGGAGAAAAAGTATCCTGATGTAGCTATACTTGGTATACATGATAGTGTGGAAGATCAGCAGGAGGTATATATATGTGAGAAAAATGATATAAAAATCGCGATTCTCAATTACACTTATGGGACAAACGGGATAAAACTTCCGGCTGACATGCCATATGGTGTTGATTATTTATCAGAGGAGAAGGTAAAAAAGGACCTGGAGTTTGCTGAAGAAAATGCTGATTTTACTATAGTTTGCCCTCATTGGGGAACGGAATATTCATTAGAACCGGATGGATATCAGTCAAAGTGGGCAGACATATTTGCACAGAGTGGTGCAGATCTTATTATAGGTACACATCCGCATGTTATTGAAAAAATTGACTGGATTAGTCGCGGTAATAGTGACAAGGATACGCTATGTTATTATTCGCTTGGTAACTTTGTGAACTGGACAAGTGGGACTGGTGTCGGTGTAAGTAACCGAATGGTTGGTGCAATGGCGAGAGTGACCCTGAAAAGAGAAGCGAATGGAGAAGTGATTATTGAAAAATACGATGCGCTTCCACTTGTAAGTCATGTTACTTCTAATAAGAATGGAGTTACGGTATATCCACTGGCAGAATATACGGATGAAATGGCCTCAAAAAATGAAATTGTATATCAGGCGAGCGATTTTTCGCTTGAATATTGCAGAGCACTTGTGGATAAGGTCATGGGAGATGTAGCAGTGCAATAAAAATACTGATGATAATAGAATACAATTTAGATGAAATACAGTAATTAAAGGAAGATAAACTAAATATTGATGATGGTGAATGTAGCAAATTGAACTGACTCGGTTTGATTTGCTATTTTTTTTTGAAATACTATATTGACAAACAATATTATATGGCGTATAACATTACTTGTGAACAATATTATACGACATATAATATTATATTCGCAAAGGAACGTTCAAACATTTATATTAATAATCTAATAAGGAAAGGAGCTTCTTATGGTATTTAACACAGGAGCCGCATTATTGGATGCGATAGTGCTTGCTGTTGTTGCCAAGGAAAATGAAGGAACCTATGGTTATAAGATAACGCAGGATGTGCGGACGGTAATTGAATTATCCGAATCCACACTATATCCGGTGCTTAGAAGACTTCAGAAGGATGAATGTCTTGAGACTTATGATCAGCAGTTTAACGGCAGGAACAGAAGATATTACAAGATTACGGAAAGAGGTACCGCTCAGCTTGGTTTATACAGAGATGAATGGCTTGCATATTCCTCTAAGGTAACAGGAATATTTAGCGGTAGAAATGAGGAGGAGTAAAATGAACAGAATAGAATATATGCAGAGGCTGGAAGAGCTTCTGGCAGATATTCCGGCTGAAGAGAGAGAAGATGCCATTAATTATTATAATGACTATTTCGATGCCGGTGGAGAAGACAATGAAGAAGAGACTATAACGGCTCTTGGTAGTCCGGAGCAGTTGGCGGCCACAATTAAATTAGCTAATACAGAAGGGGAAGTAATTGACGGGGAATTTACAGAGACCGGTTACATAGATAATCTGGGCAGAGGTGCGAATGAGCTGGATAAATATTCCCAGATTAATGTATCAGGTGGAGAAAGAGTTAAGAAAAAGAAGGATCCCGCAACAATAATTCTTATAATAATTCTTACGATTTTTGCCCTTCCTATCCTGTTGCCGTTGGGCTTTGCGTTCCTTATGGTGGTAATTTCGTTTGCTATAGCGGCAATAGCGATTGTTTTCTCGTTGGCAGCCGCATTTGTTGCAATTGGAATTGCTGCTCTTATTTCAGGAATTGTAGGTATATGTGTGGCAATAGGGGCGCTTGTTTCAAATCCGTATGGCGCACTGCTTCTTATGGGAATTTCACTTATGCTGACGGCATTCGGTCTTGTTTTCGCACTTGGCTGTATTAACCTTGTAGTGAAGCTGGTACCGCCTGTTATCAGAGGTATAGTTCGCGCAGTATGTAATTTATTTGCATGGATTAAGAAAAAACTGCAGAGGAGGGAGTCATAATGAGAAGGTTTAACAAAATACTTCTGCTGGTATCAATGTGGTTATTTATTATTGGCGTAATTTTGACAGTTTTCGGCGCAATAAATGGTGGATTTAGTAAAATGGCCAATATCCATCCAAAGTCATCTTTTATCAGTATGGATTTTGATTTCAGTAGTTCAAATGAAGAAGCAGGTGGCGATTATTCTGTAAGCGAAGGCGAGGAAGTTTTATATGATGCTACAGGAATTAAAAAGTTTGAAATATCTGCCGGAGCATGCATATTAAATGTTAAATCATCAGAAGATGGTAAGATACATGTGTGGAGCAGTAAGAATGCCAAGGTTAAGTCGTCATGTAATAATGGTAACTTAGTAATTAAAATGGAAGATGCAAAGAAGGTGCATAATGACAGGATAATTAACATTTTAATGCCTGAAAATATGCATTTTGAAGAAGTTGAACTAGAACTTGGTGCAGTTGACATGACATCGGATATCCAGTTTGAATGTGATGATTTTAATATGAAAGTCGGAGCCGGAACTGTGACACTTTCAGGTCTTAAGGCAGAAAAAATAAAGGTGGATGAAGGAGCCGGAGAGATAGCAATAACAAGAGCATTTCTTGGTGATGCAGACTTTGATATAGGGATGGGGAACCTGACACTTGATGGCGACATAGAGGGTGATCTTGATTTGGATATGTCTATGGGAAATGTATCCATTACCCTCGACAGTGATATAAAAAATCATAATTATAATATTGATTGTGCTGCCGGAAATGTTAAAATTGGAAATGAAGACATCAGCACTTTAGCTTCAAGTAAGCATATTGACAATGGTGCTGAATCTAACTTTGATATAGACTGCCAGATGGGCAATCTTGATATAATTTTTGCAGATAAAATGTAAGGTTTAAAGGAGGAAAGCGAAATGAATAATGATAAGAGACTTGTAAAATCTTCAAGAGACAGAATGATATGTGGTGTATGTGCAGGAGTTGCAGATTACTGTGGAATTGATGTATCTGTAGTGCGTCTTCTCTGGATTATCTTTACTGCCTTTGGTGGGGCTGGAGTTTTAGCTTATATTGTTGCAGCTATTGTAATTCCGGAAGAATAAATTGGCGGTCAACCAGTAATTTTTGATACGGCATAATTAGAAAGGTCCATAGTCGGTTGGCTATGGACCTTTTTTCAAGTGCGCGGTAATGACTGCAAAGTCTAGGGGAACTTATATACTATTACTAATAAGTAAATCAAATGAAGCCTCATCCACTTTTAATCTGTCAATAGCAATAGGCTTGGTGATTAGGCCGTCCTGATAAAGGGAGATAATAGAATTGGTTGCTCCCTCATTGTAACCGGAACTTCGTCCTTCATCATAGCCATCATTATAAATATCCTGGTCATGGGTAAGTGTCAACATGTAGTGTTCACTCCATTCATCACATAATCTTGCATTCTCGACCTCAGAATCAATTAACTTAGTTGGTGTATCACGCGTAATACCAGTCCTTATATATTTTAGCGTATTTTGAGTGGATTGTGGAAGCAGAGAAAGGTCACCGGTTACATTGAAAAAGATGCGGTGTGCGCCATCATTAAAGCCTGGTATATCAATTTGCCTACACAACATATCGAATGAGTACATACCAAGTGGACCATAGGTGCAGATGAAAATAATGTAGATTTCGGGAAATTCAAGATATGATGAACTGCTTTTTAGTGAAGTGGAATCGATAAGTGCCTGATAGTAACGACTGCGTTTGGGGAGTTCGAGCTGACGAAGTGAATTGCGAGATTTGTGTTGTAATTCAGCATTAAATACTTTTTCTGTAAAATCGCCGTTAGTCTCTTATGCTAGAAGATCAAGTCTAACATATTTATTATCACTATAGGGTTTATAATACTTTTCAACTTCGGTATTTGATATAGTGATTGTTGGAACATCAAGTAGTGCTCTTAGAATTAATTGACTGTTTTTCGGTTTTTCACATATCTTACCAAACATAAAATGGTCACGGATTGTGAGCTGATCATAATTTTTCATGGAATGCTCCTTTCTGGATGTGCAAATAGAATTGAAAATAGAATTGTGTGAGACAGAAATATCCCACGAGTGTGTGAAGAATATAGCACATTGAAAGTATATTTTCAAGTTTGTATTTTTCGATGAACAAGTTTTCTCAATATTAACTTCAATATAAAAACAAGTATATATTTTTGAACAAAAATGATACTATAAAATGTAACGGATAATACACCTCGGAGGTATATATGAATAGAAGATTAATTGCAGCAATGATGTCATTTATGCTTACTATTGGTTCATTAGGTGGAGCATATGTGCCGGCTATGGCCAAGGAAGTTGATGTGGCCGATGAACAGGAGACACAGACAGATTATCAGGATGCTTCAGAAGCAGAGACACAGAATGATACAGAATATCAGGGTGGTGCAGATGCAGAGAACTATAAGATGGTGGAATATGACGATAATACGACTGTCGGATATTCTAAGCAGAATTCCAGAGATATATTCCTTCGTGCAGATGCGCCTTCGCTTGAAGTGGCCAGTATATCTACGATAGATAATGAGGTTAGCATTACTGTAATTAGTGAAGATAATGAAGCAATAATCGGATACCTTTTTTGTAAGAATGGGAAAATAATACAGTTCGAGGAGACAGTAAAGTTATCATCAATTAATAAGGACACTGAGTTCGGTCTTCAGCCGGTTAATCAGTTGGCAGAAGAATATGCAGAATTGGCACAGGTTATTAATGCTGAGGTTAGTGAAGCAATTAATAAGAATATGCCATTCTGGAGGGAACATATCCTTGAAATGACCGGAAATAGTCTTGAATATTATGGAATTATTTGGGACGAGGTGGTGACGGATGATGTCGTAGGCGAAAATGTGACTGTTGAGGCAGAGACAACATTTACAGGTGATGAACTCACGACAGAAGACGAGATATTGATATCTGATGAAGAGATATTAACAGAAGATGAAGAAGAGACCATTGCAACAGATGAAGAAACTTCAACAGAAGACGGCGAAACATTAACAGAGAACGACGAGACTGTAACAGCAGATGAAAATCTTACTTCGGAAGAGGAGATAACAGAACTCAATCTTGAGGAGACATTGCCTGTACATGCTGAGAGGATTGAACTAAATGTTACAAAGACCGAGCTTTATGTGGGCCAGACCTTGCAGCTTAGAGCAAGTGTATATCCTGAGAATGCCACAGAGAGCGTTGTTTTTTCGACAACTTCAGATGCAGTAGTTACTGTTACACCGAATGGACTGGTTACCGCTAAGGGAGTTGGTATTACTACAGTTCATGCAGATTGTGATGGCCTGAATGTAGATTGTACCATTGAAGTAAGCAATGATGCATGGGATGTGGATCCTGGTATAGAGATTGCTGACGGCGTATGGATGGATGGATTCAAGGATGAGCTTACCTATACCGGAGCTAAAATAACGCAGGATGTAATAATTTATGACCAGCGCAAGCGCCTTGCAGAGAAGGTAGACTATGTCATAACCTATGCAAATAACATCAATGCAGCATCGTCAGATCAGCTTAAGTCACCATCAATGACCATTACGATGAGAGGGCAGTATTCAGGAAAAAAGACCTGCTACTTTGCAATTAAGCCTCGTTCAATACAGGATGTTGATATTACAACAGACAAAATCGGACTTAACTATACCGGCAGAGATCAGAAATATGTTCCAATTATTAATTATGGCAATAAGCGTCTTGTAAATAACAAGGACTTCACCATCAGTTATGACACAACCGACTTTAAGGGAGAAGATGGTTCTAAGACCGAGATAGGATATGTGATTCATGGTATTGGTAACTTTGATGATGGGGCAGAATATCCAGATGGCAAGCATGGAAGCTATTATATACTCGGCAGGTCCTATAACCTGTCAAAGGCAACGTTGTCATTAACTGCTAATGTAAAGTATACAGGGAATCCTATAACTGCTGATATGCTCAATATGCAGCTTGGTTTTCCGGGAGTGAAAGAAAAGATTGACCCATCAAGTCAGTTGGGTGCATTCGATATTCTTTTCCTAGATTATAGTGATCCTAATAATGATACAATAGATGAAATAAACGGCATTGGTAAGTACAAGGTGATAATAACACCTAAAAATCCGGACTCATCATTCTATGCAGGCAAAATTGAAAAAAATATCAATGTTACAGGTGGATATGTACTTAACAAGGTAGCTGAGGTTAATACAGATGTGTGGGCTGAGGAACTTCCATTTGATATTTACTATGCAAATTATGATGCGCCTACATGGGGTGGAATAAAGATGGCAACTGATGACCTCCTTCGCGCCAAGGCAGATGGAGGACTGACTGACGATAAGCTTAAAAGAGGAACCGACTATTCAGTGACCTATATGAACAACAAAAAAGCCGGTACGGCTAAGGTTGTATTCAAGGGAATTGGTAAGTGCACAGGAAGTATTACTAAGACTTATAAGATTGTCAGCGGAGGAAAGCTTAAAGCCTATGTTGCATCCGGAGAGACATATATGACCGGCGGAACAAAGCCACAGGTTTCTTTTAGCGATGAGAGTGATGTTACAGTATATCTGAAGGAGAATGTCGATTATACGCTGACTTGTACTAACAATAAAAATGTTGGAGAAGCAACCTACAAGATTGTAGGAAAGGGCAATTTCAAGAATGCTGAGATAGCTAATGCTGAAGGAACATTCAATATTACGCCGGCATCGCTTAGCAGATGCAAGGTTGTTGTTGCAGATAAGGTATATAACGCAAGAGCGGGATTATATAAGTCTGTACCGACAGTATATGATTCTAACGGCAAAAAGCTTGTAGCCGGTAAGGATTACAGCAAAGAATATCAGTACATAGGATATGATGATACATCTGTGCCGGAGATTGGCGAGAGAATAAATGTCAAAATAAATGGTATTGGTAACTTTGCCGGAAGTTCAGTCACCGGATATTATCATGTTTTTGACAGTAAGAAAAATGTTACCAAGTTACAGATAGTAATAAATCCACAGAAATATACAGGAAGAATAGTTGAACCGACATTGTTTGATGGCAGCACGGGTTCAATTAAGGTATACCTTACAGCGGCAGATAAGCGTGAAGACAAATTTGTTAATAATCCGGAAGATTATGTGAGAATTGTCTCATATGCCAATAATACTAAAACCGGAACCGGAAAGGTTACACTTGCCGGTGTTGGTGAATATGGTGGAACGAGAGTATGTACCTTCAAGATTAGCAAAAAAGAATATATGCCAATTCTTGTTGACAAGGTTACATTGACAAGCACTATGGCACCCGGTCAGACGGTTCTGCCGTTCGGTGAGACAGCAGAAATTACTGCTACAATTGAGCCTGAAGAGGCAGAGAATAAGACAATAGTCTGGACAACTTCCAATGCTAAGCTTGTCGCTATTGAGTCAACAGAAAAGATTGATGATACGCATGTTAAGGCGACTGTCAGAGCCGTGGGTAATGGAGCGGCAACAATCAAGGCAATCTCACAGGGAACGGGAAAGTTTGCTTCGGTTGTAATTAAGGCACAAAAGATTCCGGTGTCCGGAATAACAATTACCCCACTACAGTTAACCAAGAATGTAGGCGATGAATTCAACCTAAATGTTACGTTCTCACCGGCTGATGCTTACCTTGGTGATGTGCAATGGATTAGCACTTCGCCAACAGTGGCGACTATAGATAATGAAGGTGTAGTCAGATGCGTGGGTCCGGGTGTGGCAGTCATCTATGTTACAAGCGGTAATGTATCGGCTAATTGCATAGTGACAGTAAATGGTCCTTCGAGTGACATAATTAATGTAACCGAACATGATGTAATGCCTAATGATGGTATTGATGATGCAGTTAATATCAGAAAACTGATTAACGAATATTGCTCATTAGATGGTGTGACTGCCGGAAAGACATTGTATTTTCCGGCGGGAACATACAACCTGAGCTATGGTGATTCTGATATGGACAACAGCTGTATCTACGTAGGTCACGGAGTGAGTATTAATTTCCTGTTGGATGATAATGCGATACTTAAGGCAGATCGTTTTGATGGAAGCGTTGAGGACTACAATGTTGTGAGATTCGATCGCTCGGTCAATTGTTCAATTACCGGTGGAAAGATAGTTGGTGACAGACAGAATACAGGTTCACCGGCTAACTACGAAGGTGGTATGGGTATTGGAATAATGAAGGGTAAGAGTATAACCATTTCCAATGTCGATATAAGCCAGTGCTGGGGCGATGGTATCTGGATTGGTGATGCTTCGAGCGGATATGACGGAGTAAGAGACAGTTATTATATCGCCATAATGAATTGTAATGTTCATAATAACAGACGTAATAACATGTCAATTGTCGGTGCAAAGTACCTGACAGTAATAGGAAGCAAGTTCAATTATGCCAGTGGCAAGGCTCCACAGTATGGTGTTGACATTGAGCCTAATGCAAGTGGTGTTGTTGAGCATGTTACATTCAACAATTGCGAGTTTAAGGGGAACGGTTCCGCGGCCTTTGGAATTATCAAATCGGCCAGTGATGTTGTATTCAATAACTGCTCATTCTCCGGAATGATATATAATATGGCGGGACGTAATATCAAATTCCACGGATGCTCTATATCTGGTGGAGAACTGTATGATGATGCCGGTGGAGCAACATGGGACTAATGCCGTAGCGTTTTACGCATAAATTGTGTCAGAGAGGCGAACGTAAGTTTAATATCCAAATTGACAAAATTTTTGGTGCAATTTATACTTATTATTAATTATGCTTTAATCACAATAGGAGTACTGTGCATAAGTGCGCAGAAACTACTTATTATATACTTATGAAAAGGATAAAAGAGATATGAGTAAAGAATTAGCGAAAACCTATGATCCAAAAGGGATGGAAGACAGAATTTACCAGAATTGGCTGGATAAGAAGTATTTCCATGCAGAGGTGGATCATAGTAAGAAACCGTTTACAATTGTTATTCCGCCACCGAATATTACAGGACAGCTCCATATGGGGCATGCCCTTGATAATACAATGCAGGATATTCTTATCAGATATAAGAGAATGCAGGGATATAATGCACTCTGGCAGCCGGGAACAGATCATGCTTCCATAGCTACAGAGGTAAAGATTATTGAGACCCTTAAGAAGGAGGGCGTTGATAAGGCTGATCTTGGAAGAGAGAAGTTCTTAGAGCGTGCCTGGGATTGGAAAAAAGAATACGGTGGACGTATTATAAACCAGCTTAAGAAGATGGGTTCTTCATGTGACTGTGACAGAGAACGTTTTACAATGGATGAGGGCTGTAATAAGGCCGTAACAGAAGTATTCTGTAAGATGCATGAAAAGGGATGGATATACAAAGGCAGCAGAATTATTAACTGGTGTCCTGTTTGTAATACATCTATTTCTGATGCAGAAGTAGAGTACGAAGAGCAGAATGGACATTTCTGGCATATTAAGTATCCGCTTGTAGATGAAAATGGACAGCCATCTAAGACAGAGTTCCTTACATTTGCAACAACAAGACCGGAGACTATGCTTGGTGATACAGCAGTAGCTGTTAATCCTAAGGATGACAGATATACATATCTTCATGGCAGACAGGTATGGCTTCCGCTTGTTAATAAGCCGATTCCTGTTGTTGAGGATGATTATGTTGATATGGAATTTGGTACAGGTGTAGTTAAGATTACTCCTGCACATGACCCTAACGATTTTGAAGTTGGTAAGAGACATAATCTTCCTGAAATCAATATTATGAATGACAATGCCACTATTAATAAAAATGGCGGTAAGTTCGAGGGAATGGACAGATACGAAGCAAGAAAGGCTATCGTTTCCGAACTTGATGAACTTGGACTTTTAGTTAAGATTGAAGATTATTCTCATAATGTTGGAACACATGACAGATGTAAGACAACTATAGAACCACTTATCAAGGCTCAGTGGTTTGTTAAGATGGATGAACTTATCAAGCCTGCTGTTGAGGCTGTTAAGTCAGGGGATATTAAGCTTATTCCACCTCGTATGGAGAAGACATATTTTAACTGGACAGATAATATTCGTGACTGGTGTATTTCAAGACAGTTGTGGTGGGGACATAGAATCCCTGCATACTATTGTCAGGATTGTGGTGAAGTAGTTGTTGCCAAGGATACTCCAACAGTATGTCCTAAGTGTGGTAAAAATCATTTTGAGCAGGATCCGGATACACTTGATACATGGTTCTCATCGGCACTTTGGCCATTCTCAACACTTGGCTGGCCTGAAATGACAGAGGACCTCAAATACTTCTATCCTACCGATGTTCTTGTAACAGGTTATGATATTATTTTCTTCTGGGTAATCAGAATGATTTTCTCAGGATTCGAGCAGATGGGCGAGAAGCCGTTTAAGACTGTTCTTTTCCATGGACTTGTAAGAGATGACCAGGGTCGTAAGATGAGTAAATCTCTGGGTAATGGTATTGATCCACTTGAGATTATTGATACATATGGTGCTGATGCGCTTAGACTTACGCTTATTACAGGTAATGCACCGGGTAATGATATGCGTTTCTATATGTCAAGAGTAGAAGCCAGCCGTAACTTTGCTAATAAGGTATGGAATGCCAGTCGTTTCATTATGATGAATATGGAAGGCAAGACTATTACAACTCCGGATGCTGCAGATCTTGAACCTGTAGATAAGTGGATTATTTCCAAACTTAATTCTGTTGTCAGAGATGTAACTGACAATATGGACAAGTTTGAGCTTGGTATCGCTGTTCAGAAGGTTTACGATTTTATTTGGGATGAGTTCTGTGACTGGTACATCGAGATGGTTAAGCCACGTCTTTACAACTCTGATGATGCTAAGAGCCAGAATGCAGCATTATGGACTCTCAGAACTGTACTAATCGATGCACTTAAGCTTCTGCATCCATATATGCCTTTCATTACAGAAGAGATTTTCTGTACACTTCAGTCAGATGAGGAATCTATTATGATTTCCAAGTGGCCTGAATATTCGGAAGAGAGGGCATATGCTAAAGAAGAGGCAGATATCGAGCGTATTAAGGAGGCCGTAAGAGGCATTCGTAATGCACGTACAGAGATGAATGTTGCGCCAAGCAAAAAAGCAACAGTATTTGTAGTTTCGGATAAGGACTCAGTAAGAGCTACTTTCGAGACAGGTAAGCTTTTCTTTGCTTCACTTGCATATGCATCTGAAGTAATTGTACAGAGTGATATGTCAGGTATAGCAGATGATGCGGTATCAGTTGTTATTCCTGATGCCAATGTATATATGCCATTTGCAGAGCTTGTAGATATTGCTCAGGAAATTGAGCGTTTGAAGAAGGAAGAAGGTCGTCTTCAGGGCGAGATTAAGAGAGCTTCCGGAATGCTGGCTAATGAAAAATTTACATCAAAGGCTCCGGCAGAGAAGGTGCAGGAAGAAAAGGATAAGCTGGCAAAATATGAGCAGATGCTTACTGAGGTTAAAAAGCAGCTCGAAAAGCTTGCAAAATAGTACTTTAATTACCTATCGGCCTGGTTTGGCAAATTAAAAGCAGCTTGAGCAGCCTGGAAATAATACTGTCATATATTCGTAGCAGTGCAACTGATACATAGCAAACTCGGGGGAGGTTACTATGGACACTGACAAGAAACTGTCTGCAGAGGAATTAGCAGAATTAAGACGACAACTAAAAAGAGAACTAGCAGGTGAAATAGAAGATAGGCCGAAGAGCGATGACACTGATGATGAATCTTCTCCATTATTTGTGGAATCTAAAGTCGTTACTGTAAGTATTGCAGAAGATCAGATGTCGGCATCTGTTACGTTGTCTGTGCCACTTGGTAATGAGCTTTATAATGTTCCGGAAATTATACGTGAATTGCGTGCTAATAAGGTTGTCCTTGGAATTCAAAGCCAGGTTATTATGGAGATGGTAAATCTTGGACAGTATGAGACAGAGACAGTAGTTGCAGTCGGTAAAGAGGTTGTACCCGGTGTTGAGGGGTATTATGAGTTCCTTGTTGATATGGAAGAACATAAGACTCCGGAAATTCGTGAGGACGGAACTGTTGATTATACAGCAGTCGGCAAACTGACAAATGTGGCTGAAGGAGACAAAATTGCAATATATCATCCTGCAGTACAGGGAACCAGAGGTTTTACAGTTTGCGGAGCTGAGCTTTTGCCTAAATTTGCAAAGGATTTGCCGGTTCTTAGAGGCAAGTTCATAAGCCATAATGAAGAGTTTGAATACTTTGCCACAAGAGATGGCCGAATCTCTTATTCTAATTACAATGTAGAGATTCTGGATGTATATGAGATTAATGAGGATATAACGCTTAATTTTGGCAAGGTTGAATTTTATGGCGACATTATTATCAATGGAAATGTTGAAACAGGTTCTTCAATTCGTGCCGGAAGAAATATTACAATTAACGGTACAGTTGCAAATGCCAGAATATCAGCCGGTGGCGATATTACTTTAACTCGTGGAATTCAGGGAAATGGACAGGGACGAGTAACTACCAGAGGAAACGTCTTTGCGGAATTTATAGAATATGCCGTGGTTGAGGCGGCCGGCGATGTTTTTTCTAATTACATTCTTGAATCCAATGTGTCTGCAGGCGGTAAGCTTATTGCAGATGGCAACCGCGGAAGTGTAATTGGCGGAACGGTGCATGGACTGCTTGGTGTTGAGATTAAAAACGCAGGAACCAAGATAGAACAGAGAACGGTCATTCATGCAGGCTTTAAGCAGGAGGACTATCACAGGTTCAGCGAACTTAGCAAGCAGGAGAATGCGATTAATAATAATTTGGCAAATCTCGTAGGAGAGTTGTCTGATTTGCTTAAAATTGCAAGAGAAAGAGGCCTTAATGGCAGCCAAAAGGAAGAGGTTGCAAGGCTTAACGAAAAAAAGGACGAGGCATATGCCGAACTTGACAGTATTTCACTTAAGAAAAAAGAACTGGGTGAAAAGATGGCCAAGTCAGCAGGTGCTGCCATAGTAGTAAAGGGCGAGGTTAATTGTAACACGGTAATAACCATAGACGCAGCGGCTACTATTATAGGAAAGACGGAGACATATCTTAAATATCTCTGTAGAAATGATGAAATTGTAAGAAGGACAATATAGGTGCGACCCTTTCTTTTTGCTATTAATATGATTGACGAAAAGAAGGGTGTGAAAGGAATCGGGGACAGATATGATTAATTTCGAAGAGGAACTTAAAAAGTTCCATCCATCGCTTGAAATAGAAGATGCAGAAGAAGCAATTTATAACCAGGATCTGACAGATATGGCGGATTTGCTGGTTTCACTTGTTAAGGAAGAAAAAGAGACAGAGCACTCAAGCGAAAGTGCAACAGAAGAGAACGAAGAAGATTGATAAGGTGGTAATGAATCGTGATTTGCTATAACTGCGGAGCGACATTAACCCGCAATCCTTTCTGTACGAACTGTGGAGTTGATGTTACCAGATATAAAAAGATTGTTAGTTCAGCTAACATTTTCTATAATGACGGACTTGAGAAGGCAAGTGTAAGAGACCTGTCAGGTGCTGTAGAGAGCTTGCGTCAGTGTTTGAAGCTTGATAAGAGTAATGTGGATGCACGTAATCTGCTTGGACTGGTTTATTTTGAGACAGGTGAATATGTTGCAGCCTTAAATGAATGGGTTATCTCTAAAAATCTGCGTCCCAATAAGAATATTGCGGATGATTATCTTAGTATGTTACAGGATAATCCCACCAAGCTTGATACCTATAGCCAGGCTGTCAAAAAGTATAATCAGGCACTGAATTATTGTTATCAGGGAACACTTGATTTAGCAATTATACAGCTTAAAAAGGTGCTTAGTCTTAATCCTAAGTATGTTCAGGCACATCAGTTGCTTGCACTTCTTTATCTTAATTCAGAGCAGTGGGAAGAGGCGAGAAAGGTACTTCTGCGTGCTCAGAAGGTGGACGTTAATAATACGCTTACCTTGCGTTATTTGAGAGAGGCGTCTCTCGTTCTCAATATGGATGATGAGCATTCTGAGACAAAGGGCAAGGGACTTAAGAAGGACGGGCTTAAAGGAAAAAGAGAAAAAGATGATCTCTATGCTCCAACAGTGCTTCCAAGAGATACAAGAACTATCACAACAGTATTAAATGTTGCAATTGGTATTGCAATTGGTATTGCCGTATCGTATCTGCTTATTCTTCCTGCCAAGATTACATCTGCTCAGGATGGAATGGATGAGAAGCTTAAGACCGTTAATGAGCAGCTTGATTTAAAGACCGGTGAAATAGCCCAGTTAGAGCAGGATTTAAAATCCGAAAAGGGTAAGAATGAGAAGTTAAGTTCTGAATTGGAGGTATATATAGGAGAGGACGGAGCAGTTACTGCGATGGATAATCTCCTTGGGGCAGTCAGCCGGTATATGGATGATCCGGAGAGTACTAATGATATCGCAACACTGCTTGATAAAATTGACGGAGGAACACTTGAAAAGGCCTCTGACAGTTTTGTTGCCGTATACAATAAGCTCTTGGGTAAAGTAGGCGGTGATGTAGGCTCTACATATTATGATTCCGGTATGAGAGCATACCAGAATGAAAGCTATGCAGATGCCATAGCTGACTTGACAAAGGCATACTCGTATGATAATAATAATGGAGATGCGTTGTTCAATTTAGGTAATGCATATCGCAAGTCCGGTGACGTTATTAGCGCCATCGATACATACCAGAAGGTAATTGAACAGTTCCCTGATACTGAGATGGCTACAAGGTCACAGCAGTATATCAATGAACTTAACAATGATTAACTAGAAAAGTTCGAAGGAGAGCATGAATATGTTCTCCTTTTCTTTGAAAATATGCATAGAAGGAATAAATTTTAGGAGGCAAAAAATGGCTAAGAGAACAGACATTCACAAAGTATTGATTATCGGTTCAGGTCCGATTATCATTGGCCAGGCGTGTGAGTTTGACTATTCAGGAACACAGGCTTGTAAGGCTCTTCGTAAGTTGGGCTATGAAATTGTATTGGTTAATTCCAATCCAGCTACTATTATGACTGATCCGGAGACAGCAGATGTGACTTATATTGAGCCACTTAATGTTGAGCGTCTGGAGCAGATTATTGCAAAAGAACGTCCGGATGCATTGCTTCCTAATCTAGGTGGTCAGTCTGGACTTAATTTATGTTCAGAGCTTAATAAGGCCGGAATACTTGATAAGTACGGTGTAAAGGTTATTGGTGTTCAGGTTGATGCCATTGAGCGTGGTGAGGACCGTATTGAGTTCAAGAATACAATGGACGAACTTGGAATAGGAATGGCTCGTTCAGATGTTGCCTACTCAGTTGAGCAGGCTCTTGAGATTGCAGATGAGCTTGGTTATCCTGTAGTTCTCCGTCCTGCATATACAATGGGTGGAGCAGGCGGTGGCCTTGTTTATAATAAAGAAGAACTTAAGGTTGTATGTGCACGTGGTCTTCAGGCTTCACTTGTAGGTCAGGTTCTAGTTGAGGAGTCTGTACTTGGATGGGAAGAGCTTGAGCTTGAAGTTGTAAGAGACTGCGAAGGCAATATGATTACTGTATGTTTCATTGAAAACATCGATCCAATCGGTGTTCATACAGGTGATTCCTTCTGTTCTGCGCCTATGCTTACAATCTCTGAGGATGTTCAGAAGGAACTTCAGAGACAGGCATATTCAATTGTTGACAAGGTTCAGGTTATAGGTGGTACAAACGTTCAGTTTGCTCGTAATCCTAAGGATGGCCGTATTATTGTAATCGAGATTAATCCTCGTACATCACGTTCGTCAGCACTTGCTTCAAAGGCTACAGGATTCCCGATTGCCCTTGTATCAGCAATGCTTGCAACAGGACTTACACTTGCTGATATTCCATGTGGTAAGTATGGAACACTTGATAAGTATGTTCCGGATGGCGATTATGTTGTAATTAAGTTTGCTCGTTGGGCTTTTGAGAAGTTCAAGGGTGTTGAAGATAAGTTAGGTACTCAGATGCGTGCCGTAGGTGAAGTAATGAGTATCGGTAAGACATATAAGGAAGCCTTCCAGAAGGCTATTCGTTCACTTGAGACAGGCCGTTATGGACTTGGCCATGCTAAGGACTTTGACAGTCTTACCAAGGAAGAGCTTCTTGCTAAGCTTGTTACACCTTCGAGTGAGAGACATTTCGTTATGTATGAGGCACTTCGTAAGGGTGCAACAGTAGAAGAGATTGAGAATCTCACAAAGGTTAAGACATACTTCATTGAACAGATGAAGGAACTCGTAGAAGAGGAGGAAGCACTTATAGCTTCATCAAAGGGTTCTGTACCGGTAGATGCGGAACTCATTAAGGCTAAGAAGGATGGTTTCTCTGATAAGTACTTAAGCCAGATTCTTGATGTATCAGAAGCAGATATCCGTGCAAAGAGACTTGAGATTGGTCTTGAGGAAGCATGGGAGGGTGTTCATGTAAGTGGTACACAGGACAGTGCTTACTATTATTCAAGTTATAATATTGAAAAGGATGAGAGTCCTTCTTCAGATAACAAGAAGATTATGATTCTTGGTGGTGGTCCTAACAGAATTGGACAGGGTATCGAGTTCGACTACTGCTGTGTACATGCAGCAATGGAACTTAAGAGACTTGGTTTCGAGACAATCATTGTTAACTGTAACCCTGAGACAGTATCAACAGACTACGATACATCTGATAAGCTCTATTTTGAGCCACTTACTCTTGAAGATGTTCTCAGTATCTATAAGAAGGAAAAGCCACTTGGTGTTATCGCACAGTTCGGTGGTCAGACACCACTTAATCTTGCGGCTGAGCTTGAAAAGAACGGTGTTAAGATTCTTGGTACATCTCCTGCAGTTATTGACCTTGCAGAGGATAGAGATCAGTTTAGAGCAATGATGGATAAGCTTGAGATTCCTATGCCTGAATCAGGAATGGCAGTAAATGTTGATGAAGCGATTGAGATTGCTGCTAAGATTGGTTATCCTGTAATGGTTCGTCCTTCATATGTACTTGGTGGACGTGGAATGGAAGTTGTTTACGATGATGCGGCTATGAGAGAATATATGGCAGCAGCAGTTGGTGTTACACCGGACAGACCAATCCTTATCGACAGATTCTTAAATCACGCTCTTGAGTGTGAGGCTGATGCAATTGCAGATGGAAAGCATGCATTTGTTCCTGCCGTTATGGAGCATATCGAACTTGCAGGTGTTCATTCCGGTGATTCAGCTTGTATTATTCCATCAGTTCATATTACAGATGAGAATCTTGCAACAATTAAGGATTACACAAGAAAAATCGCAGAAGAGATGCATGTTCAGGGTCTTATGAATATGCAGTATGCTATAGAAAACGGTAGGGTATTCGTTCTCGAGGCTAACCCAAGAGCTTCCCGTACAGTACCGCTTGTATCTAAGGTATGTAATATTAGAATGGTTCCTCTTGCAACTCAGATCATCACAGCTGAGATTACAGGTAAGGAGAGTCCGGTTCCGACACTTACTGAAAAGGTTATTCCTAACTTTGGTGTTAAGGAAGCTGCATTCCCATTTAATATGTTCCCGGAAGTAGATCCAATCCTTGGACCTGAGATGCGTAGTACCGGTGAGGTTCTTGGTCTTTCAAGCTCATATGGTGAGGCATTCTATAAGGCTCAGGAGGGTATCCAGTCTAAGCTTCCATTATCAGGAACAGTACTTATCTCCGTTAACCAGAAGGATAAGGATGAGGTAATTGAAGTAGCAAGAACATTTGCAGGCGACGGATTTAAGATTCTTGCAACAGAGGGAACTTATAATACACTTTCAGCAGCAGGCATCGAAGCAATCAAGGTTAATAAGCTTGCTGAGGGAAGACCAAACATTAAGGATATGATTACTAATGGCGAAATAGATATCGTAATTAATTCTCCTGTTGGTAAGTCAAGTAAGCAGGATGACAGTTACCTTCGTAAGGCAGCAATTAAGGCGAAGATTCCTTATGTTACAACTGTAGCAGCTGCTAAGGCTTCAGCTGAGGGTATTCATTATGTGAAGACTAATGCAAGCGCCGGTGTTAAGGCTCTTCAGATTTATCATTCAGAGATTAAATAGTTAACAATTAAGGCGGCCGTCATAAGTTGCATGGTAACATATGTCGGTCGCTATATTAATACATATTTGAAATGTGAGGTTATATTATGATTAAGAAGATTAGTACAGATAAGGCGCCAGCAGCAATCGGTCCTTATTCTCAGGCAATAATTGCTAACAAGTTCCTTTTTGCATCAGGACAGATTCCTATTAATCCTGAGACCGGAAATGTTGAGGCAGTAACTATTGAAGACCAGACAACTCAGGTTATGAAGAATATAGGTGCAATCTTAACAGAAGCAGGCTGTGGATATGAGAATGTGGTTAAGACTACATGTTTCCTTGCGCAGATGAGTGACTTTGCTGCTTTTAACGGTGTATATGAAAAGTATTTTCCTAATAAGCCGGCTAGAAGCTGTGTTGCTGTTAAGCAGCTTCCAAAGGATGTACTATGTGAAGTAGAGGTTATTGCAAGCCTTTATTAGTTAGCGTTCAGTTTATTGCAAGCTTTTATTAGTTAGTGTTCAGTTAAATTAAGGGTAGTTTAAAAAGAGATCGCTCGAATCGTGAGGTTTGGGCGATTTTTTGATTGTAGATAGGTGTTGACATTTTAAAATTTGAATGTCTGGGCGATGCTATCAAGCATGAGTGGTTGTTGCGATGGTGTGGTTAAAATGGGCAAATTGCATTATTAAGGCGGAAATACAATAATATACTCTGAAATGCGAATTATAATTGTGGAATGTAACTTTTAGGTGAGGTAAACACAATTATAATAAAGTTAGAATGCAAAATTATTGTGAGTGGCAGGAAATAAAGAAGGAAAACACAATAAAAGTGTGGAAAAAGCAAGAAAATATTGTGCCTAGCAGTCGTTAGAGAAAGAAAACACAATAGAAAGAAGAGAATAAGCAAGAAAATATTGCAACCGGCAGTCATTAGAGAAAGAAAACACAATAAAAGTGTGGAATAAGCAAGAAAATATTGCACCCGGCAGTCATTAAAGAAGAAAAACACAATAAAAAGAAGAGAAAAAGCAAGAAAATATTGCACCCGGCAGCCATTAAAGAAAGGAAACACAATAAAAAGAAGAGAAAAAGCAAGAAAATATTGCACCCGACCCGGCAAAAAGGTTAACAACAGCCAAAAGAATATAAATAGAATCAATATGAGGACGTAATATGGTGTGGCTACCAGCATATATAACACTAATTGCTATGTGAATATAAATTTATATATATCAACCTTGTGAATTTTATATATTGAAAAAAGAACAAAATATTATATAATGTGAACGGTGCAGTTTGCCCAAATACATTTTAATATGAAGAAACAAATTATACTGTCATAAGCAGACAGGATATTATTTGCGGTTAATGCAGGCGAATAATTGTGTATTATATAGCATAAATAGAAGCAACTAATGGAGATATGAGATATGTTTGTGTTGTTTTTTATAATCTGGCTGATATTTAACGGTCAGGTTACTCTTGAAATAGCCATATTTGGTCTGATTATATCAGCCGGAATGTATTGGTTTATATGTAAGTTCTGTGGTTATAGCCCAAAGCGTGAGAAAATTAATATAATGCTTGCACTGATGGTGCTTAAATATATCTGTATCCTGATTTGGGAAATAATTAAGGCTAATATGTCGGTTATTGGTCTTATTATGAATTCGAGGAATGATATAGAGCCGGCTGTTGTCAGATTCAGCACGGATTTAAGGACAGAATCGGCCCGTGTACTACTTGCCAACAGCATTACAATGACTCCGGGAACTATTACAGTAAGCCTTGAGAATAATGAGTATGTAGTTCACTGTTTGGATAAGAGTCTTGCAGATGGTATTAATGAATCGGTATTTGTGAATGAACTTAGAAAAATGGAAAAAGTAGGGGAGGGATACAAATGTTAGCACAGACTTCTCTTACGGTAATAGAGAGCACATATATGTGGACTTTCATCGGTGTGGAAATCTTCCTTGCACTGGTGCTTTTTGCATGTCTTTTAAGAGCTGTAAAGGGACCACGCGTGGCGGACAGAATTATGGCTGTTAATATGATGGGAACGATAGTAATGGTAATGATTGCCATACTGGGATTGTTGCTTAAGGAAGGATATCTTATGGATATCTGCCTTATTTATGCGCTTATCAGCTTTTTAGCGGTTGTGGTAATCACCAAGGTGTATATGGGCATTTACCTTGAGCGAAAAAACAAGGGAGGTAACGGCAATGGAGTGGATTAGATTTATACTCGGAGCGACATTTTTGCTTATTGGGCTTGTTATTTTTCTTATAGAGGTTTATGGAATTTTTCATATGGACTATGTGCTTAACAGAATGCATGCAGCAGCTATGGGAGACACACTTGGAATCAGTAGCTGCCTTGTTGGACTTATGATTATTTCAGGTCTTAATATGAATACATTAAAAATGGGACTGATTATCGTTTTCTTATGGTTTTCGTCACCGGTTTCATCTCACCTTCTGGCACAGCTTGAGACAACAACCAATTCCCGTCTGAGTGAGCATGCAACCGTTTATGAAGGTCTGCCGGATGATGAGGAAGTGGCAGTAGCGCCGGACAATAAGGAAGTAAAGGATGAGAGTAGTAATATGATGGAGGATGAAGAAAAGCAGGAGGTGAAGGCATGACAACATTTCAGATAATTCTTCTTGTTTTTCTTATAATATGTACTATAGCTGTAAGCTTCACAAGAGAACTGCTAAATGCGGTTTTGGTATATATGTCTTTCAGCCTGATAATGTCGATTGTATGGGTAACTCTTGAGTCGCCGGATCTTGCCATAACAGAGGCAGCAGTCGGCGCAGGTGTAACGAGTGTACTTTTTTTTATTACACTTAAGAAGATTCATGCTATCGATACAGAAAAGGAAGCAAGAAAGTCAGGCGATATGGAAACAGATATCGATATGCTTCCGGAGGGAGGACAAGGCGATGAGTAGACGTAAGACAGATGAAGAATATTCACGCACCAAAACATATAAGTTCTTCCGATGGTTAAGTGGTGTTAAGGATCCGTACATCGACAGTCTGGAATTACAGCCTCAGGAAGAAAAAAAGGAATCGGAGGAAGTGATTCTTGAACATCTTCATGATGAGGAACTGGCTCTTGAGAAGGTATATGATGTAAGCCATAACAGATTTGTAAATGTGTTTGAGAGAGTATACAAGCTTGTTGCGGCGCTTTTCTGTGTGCTTATGCTTGTAGGATTGCTCATGTGCGTCTCATTTTTGCCGGAGAATGGTTCTGCGGATACTGTAAGATCCAATGTGGTCGTTGACAGATATATAGAAAACGGACTCGAGGAGACCGGTGCAGTTAATATTGTCAGTGGAATGATTCTTACATACAGGGCCTTTGATACCTTTGGTGAGACCAATGTATTATTTATTGCAACCTGCTGTGTAATGATTATGCTTATGATGGATGAGAAACTTCTTGAGAAGGCTGAGAAGCAGAATGACAGAAGATTTGAACCTAAGGATGATGTGATTCTGCGTTTGGTTGCCAGTTTTTTGTGTCCGATAATATTTATATTTGCTATTTATATTATGCTAAATGGACACCTGTCACCGGGTGGCGGTTTTTCGGGCGGAGCAGTTCTTGGGGCAGGCATGATTCTGTATGTTAATGCCTTTGGATTTAAGAAAACACAGAGATTTTTCAATGAACAGATTTATAAGGTTGCTAAGATTACGGCACTTTGTATGTATGGACTTATTGGTTCATATTTCTATATTACGGGAGCTAACGGAATAGCTAATCATATTCCGCTTGGAATTCCGGGACATATTTTAAGTAGCGGAATTATCCTGCCAATAAATGTGGCGGTAGGATTAGAGGTTGCATGCACAATGTATGCCTTTTATGCACTATTCAGAAGAGGAGGTCTTTAATATGTTTGAATTTGGACCTAATCTGTCGGCCAATTATTTACAGATAGCTTCGGTTATTTTCTTTGTAATCGGATTTGCTAATCTGCTTCTTCAGCCGAACCTTATTAAAAAGATAATAGGCTTTAATATTATGGACTCGGGTACTTATCTTTTTCTTGCATCTATGGGTTATATTAAGGGACGTGTAGCTCCGATTATCGTGGATGGAGTTCAGAGTACTGAGGCGTATATTAACCCAATTCCAAGTGGACTGGTGCTTACGGGTATTGTAGTATCTGTGTCGGTTACGGCGCTTATGCTGTCGCTTACAATCAGATTGTATAAGAGATATCACACACTCAATCTTGATGAGATATCAACAAGACTTAACAGGGAGGGACTGTAATGAATATTATTTGTAACTTCCCGGCAATATCGATTATGCTATGTCTTTTTGCAGGTATCTTTTCTTCAGGTATGAAGGGCAAAAGTGCCAGATGGCTGAATACGGTACTGTTAATTGTTGTTCTTGTACTTAACGCGGTAACGACCGGCTACTGTGCTCAAAATGGCAGCTTTGTATATGTAATGGGTAAATTTCCGGCTCCCTGGGGTAATGAGTTAAGGGCAGGAAGCCTGGAAGGATTAATGGCGACCTTCTTCTGCGTTATTATGATTCTCTCACTTTGGGGAGGAGTTCATAAGCTTTTTGGAGAGGTGGATATAGAGAAGCATCACCTGTATTATGTTCTGATGGGTTTGCTTCTTAGCTCGCTGCTTGCACTTATATATACCAATGACCTTTTCACGGCTTATGTATTTATCGAGATTAATACAATTGCAGCCTGTGGACTTATTATGATTAGACAGAACGGCCGAACAATCGAGGCTGCTGTAAGATATATGGTAATGAGTCTTATAGGTTCTGCTATGGTACTTTTTGGAATCTGTATTGTATATGATATTACAGGCCATCTGCTTATGAGCAATATAAAGGACAGGATTGCCGCGATGATGGTAGGTGGAACCTATCCGGTGCCTCTTCTTATTGCGATAGCGCTTTTAAGTGTGGGACTTGCGATTAAGAGTGCACTTTTTCCGTTCCATGCGTGGCTTCCGGATGCATATGGATATTCAACCGTATCAAGTGCGGCTGTATTATCGAGCCTTGTTTCAAAGGGATATATATTCCTGTTAATTAAGATTATCTACAGGGTAATAGGCTTTGATATCTTTGCTTACAGTGAGATTATTGATGTACTCTTTATATTTGGTCTGGCAGGTATGATATTCGGTTCTGTCAATGCTATCAGGGAAAATGATGTAAGAAGAATGATTGCTTATTCTTCGGTAGCACAGATTGGATATATTTATATGGGAATAGGTATGGGAACCGAATTCGGTATGATTGCCGCAATTTTCCATATCCTGACTCATGCGGCAACCAAATCACTGCTTTTCGTATCGGCTATGGGACTTACCGATGTGTCCGGAGAAAAGAGACAGTTTATATATCTGACAGGTGCAGGCTACAGATATGTTGTAGCCGGTGTTGCATTTGCCGTTGGTTCACTGTCGATGGTTGGTGTTCCGCTTTTTGCAGGCTTTATCAGTAAGCTTCTTTTTGCAGAGGCAGCAGTATCCTTACCAAGGAAGATGCTTCCGGTTCTCATAGTTCTTGGAATAAGCACAATTCTTAATGCCATTTACTTTATGAAAACCGTTATCAGGATATATACACCATATACCGGTAAGGAATATCCGGTTAAGCATTTTAAGGATGCAAAAATATACAGTATCGTCCTGATTCTGTTCATTATTGTTAATGTGTTACTTGGCGTTTATTCCGATCCTGTAGTGGAACTGATACGCCGTGGAATTGAAATGTTTGCATAGGAGGGTATATCAGAATGAGAATAATGACAAATCTCCCGATAGCCTTCGGTGTAGACAATATTGGAATATTTTTTGCTGTATTAACGTTAATTGTTTTTATCGCTGCAGGTATCTATTCTTTTGACTACATGAGTCATTCAGAGCATAAGATAAGCTATCAGATATTTTTCTTTGCAGCAATGGTGGTTGAGGTATTAGCCTGCTTTGCAGCCAATATGATCACTTACTATTTTTGTTTTGAACTTCTGACAGTGTGTTCAATGCCTCTTGTAATTCAGGAGAGAACAAGAGAGTCAGTAATGGCAGCACTTAAATATCTGATTTTTTCGATGTTTGGTGCTTATAGTGCATTGTTCGGAATTTTTTTCCTGTCAAAATACGCAGGAACACTTGATTTTGTGGCCGGTGGAAGTATAAGCGCAGAGGCTTTTGCAGAGCATAAGACGCTGCTTTTGTGGGTAGCAATGGCACTTATTATCGGTTTTGGCGTTAAGGCCGGTATGTTTCCTATGCATGCATGGCTTCCGACTGCACATCCTGTAGCACCGGCGCCGGCATCTGCGGTCCTGTCAGCAGTTATAGTTAAGGCCGGTGTTCTTGGTATTGTAAGGAGTATTTATTATATTATCGGAGTCGGTAATATTGCAGGCACCTGGGTGCAGACCGCATGGCTGGTGTTTTCGCTTATAACAGTATTTATGGGATCAATGCTTGCTTACAGGGAGCCGGTTTTGAAAAAAAGGCTCGCATATTCTACAGTCAGTCAGGTTTCATATATTTTATTTGGTCTTGCAGTTGCTAACAGAACCGGCTTTACAGGTTCAATGCTTCATGTATTCGGACATGGATGTATTAAAGCTGTGCTGTTCCTTGTGGCCGGTGCAATTATTCATTATACAGGTGCAACAAAGGTTGAGGATATGCGTGGTATAGGTAAAAAAATGCCGATTACCATGTGGTGCTATGTAATCGTATCGCTTGGACTTATAGGTATACCTCCGACAGGCGGCTTTATCAGTAAATGGTATCTGGCAATCGGTGGTCTGGAGTCGCGCATTTCTATATTTTCATGGCTTGGTCCTGTAGTACTTCTTGTTAGTGCCCTGCTTACAGCCGGATACTTACTGCAGCTTGTAGTGATTGGATTTTTTCCGGGAGCGGATTATGAGATAAGTGATAAGGATAAATGCGAACCGAGTCTTTTTATGACTGTTCCGATTATTATTCTTACTGCATTGTCGGTTATTATTGGTATGCTTCCAAACAGTGTTGTAGATTATATTGGTTCTTTTGCAGGTACATTATTCTAGGGAGGAGACGAAGATGTTATTAGCAGTTATTTTATTACCGATGATAACAGGACTGTTCGTTCCTCTTATCAAATGGAAAAAGGATTCACACAGGGAGTTGTTTATTGAGACACTGGTAATTATCAATACAATTCTTGTGTGGTATATCATACTTGGACCGGATCATTCACCGCATACCCTGGTTAGTTTTACGGGGGGATTAACAATAACCTTCTGTGCAGATGGTCTGGGAGTGATATTTGCGGGACTGGTTTCGACGCTTTGGCCACTTGCCACTCTCTATGCCTTTGAGTATATGACCAAAGAAGAGCATGAAAGTGTATTCTTTATGTTCTATACGATGACATATGGTGTAACGCTCGGAATTGCACTTGCAGATAATATACTGACGATGTATTTCTTCTATGAGCTGTTAACTATTGTAACAGTGCCGCTTGTAATGCATACACTTTCCCGTAAGGCAATTCTTGCCGGAAGAAAATATATGTATTACTCACTTGGCGGTGCCGCATTTGCCTTCATAGGAATGATATTTGTAATTATATATGGAATAACACCGGAATTTACGCTAGGTGGCGTTCTCGATATGTCAATAATCGGGGATAAAACCAATGTGCTTTTGCTTATTTATGTGCTTGCTTTCTTTGGCTTTGGTGTTAAGGCAGCGGTCTGTCCGTTTAATTCATGGCTTCCGGATGCCGGTGTGGCACCCACGCCTGTAACCGCTCTCCTTCATGCAGTAGCCGTTGTTAAGTCCGGTGCCTTTGCGATTTTTAGACTTACATATTACTGTTTTGGTGCCGAATTCTTAAGAGGCACATGGGCACAGTATGTGACAATGGCGGCAACAATGTTTACTATTGTCTACGGATGCAGTAGGGCTGTTAAGGAGACTCATCTAAAAAGAAGGCTTGCTTATTCTACAATCAGTAACCTTTCTTACATTCTGTTTGGTGTGACAATGATGTCACCACTCGGAATGGTTGCAGGTCTGTCTCATATGCTAATGCATGCTGTTATGAAAATCTGCTCTTTTTTCTGTGCAGGTTCAATTATGCATCAGACTGAACGAGAGTATATTAATGAGATGGACGGGCTTGGATACAAAATGCCGCAGGTATATGGAATTTTTGCGATAAGCGGTCTGGCACTAATGGGTGTCCCGGGACTTGCGGGGTTTGTCAGTAAATGGAATCTTGCAAGTGCGGCCGTTGAATCGGGGATGCCGCTTGCATACGTGGGAATTGTATGCCTGCTTGTGTCTGCAGTGCTCACAGCTATTTATATGATGAGCTTTGTAATACGTGGCTTTTTCCCAGTTAAGGATTTTGACCATAGCATTAATGATGGAATTAAAGACCCGAATTGGAAGATGCTACTGCCATTATATATTTTTGTAGCTTTTATGTTGTATTTCGGACTTCACAGTACGCCTATAATGGAAGTGCTGTGTCATGTAGCAGGTTTATAGGAGGATAATCATGAACGATAATATACTTCAGACAATTGATATCTCCGGAATCTGCGGAATGGGGCTGCATATGCAGCTTGACGGTTTCAGACTTCTGTACTGCGCCATTGCGACATTTATGTGGATTGTCAGTACGGTATTTTCACTTGAGTATATGGCTCACTACAAGAATAAAGGGAGATATTATTTCTTTCTGATTCTTACATATTTTGCAACAGTGGGCGTATTTTTGTCGGCGGATTTCTACACGACCTTTATATTCTTTGAGATAATGTCACTGGCTTCATATGTGTGGGTGGCTCAGGATGAGAAGCCTGCTTCAATGAGAGCGGCAGGAACCTATCTTGCAGTAGCCGTAATCGGTGGTCTTGTAATGCTTATGGGTATTTTCCTGCTCTATGATATGACCGGTACTGTTAACTTTGATGCGCTTATTGGTCTGTCAGGTAATGCGGGGCTATTAGAAGGTACAGGGTATGACAATGCAGACAGAAGATTATGGATAGCTGCAATTTGTCTGCTCTTTGGATTTGGAGCAAAAGCAGGTGCTTTCCCAATGCATATTTGGCTTCCTAAGGCTCATCCGGTTGCTCCGGCGCCGGCATCGGCACTTCTGTCAGGAATTCTTACCAAAGCAGGTGTATTTGGTGTGCTTGTACTTACAAGCTATATTTTCCTGGGTGATTCGTCATGGGGGGCAATGATTCTTATAATTGCCGTATGTACCATGTTCTTAGGAGCGGTGCTTGCACTTTTTTCTACAGACCTGAAGAGAACTTTGGCTTGTTCGTCGGTATCTCAGATTGGTTTCATACTTACCGGAGTCGGAATGTCAGGACTTCTTGGAGAAGAGAATGGAATGGCACTTAGCGGAGCGCTGCTTCATATGGTCAACCACTCTCTGCTTAAGCTGGTTTTGTTCTCGGCAGCAGGTGTGGTATTTATGAATATTCATTCACTTAATCTTAATGATGTCAGAGGTTTTGGGCGTAAGAAACCTCTGCTGAATGCAATATTCCTGATGGGAACGCTTGGTATAGGAGGTATGCCACTTTGGAATGGTTATATTAGTAAGACACTCATTCATGAGAGTATTGTTGAATATACTCACCTTCTTTTGGAAGGACATATGACAGGTATATTCTCTGTTATGAATATGAAGACAATTGAGTGGCTTTTCCTGATAAGCGGTGGATTTACCGTTGCATATATGACCAAGCTGTATGTATGTATTTTTATAGAAAAAAATGCGGACGCGGCAAAACAGGAAGCATATGATTCCAAGAAAAAGTATATGAATCCCGCAACGTGTATTTCACTTGTAACTGCAGCTGCAATTCTTCCGGTGATGGGATTTACACCGGGATTTACAATGAATAAAATGGCAGAGGCTGCAGCAGGTTTCTTACATGCATCTGAGATGGAAGCGGTTAAGTATTTTTCATTTGGTAATATAAAAGGGGCGATTATATCAATTGTAATCGGAATGGCACTTTACTTTGGTATCGTCAGAACGCTTCTTATGAGCAGGACAAGCAATGAGAAGAAGGCCGGTGGCGAGAGCACAACTGAAGCAGACTGTAAGTTGTATGTTGACAGGTGGCCTAAATGGCTTGATCTTGAGAATCTTGTATACAGACCGGTTGTACTTTATGCACTTCCGTTTGTGGGGGGTGTAGTATGCCGTGTGCTTGATAGTTTGGTTGACTGGATAGTAGTGATGCTGCGTAAGACTATATACAGGGACAGTCCGATAATAGTAGAACTTACAGAGGGTAATGCCATCACTCATATGTTAGGAAGTATTGCTAATGGTATAGCAGAATTTATGCGTAGGCATTCTGCTAAGAAGAGAAAAAAGGAGCAGGTCGATTATATTCACAAATTTGCAGTTGAGTATAAGGCATATTCAGAGAGCAGGCTTATTATTGCAAGAAGTATGTCTTTCGGCCTCATTATGTTCTGTCTGGGACTGCTTATAACGGTTGCATATATGTTCTTAAAGAACTAACAGACATGGAATAAATATGGTGTTAATAACAGACTTTCATGAACTCTCATGAAGGTCTGTTTTAATATATAACTGGGGGAATGGAAGACGGTAACAAATTAAAGATATTTTAGACTTGGTTATCCACCGGAATGACCGTCATTTTCTTTGTAAAAATGACAAAAAACAATTGGATAATCTTGAAAAATTAGTAATAAATGACTATAATTTACTTTGATATGGTCTGTCAATGAATAAGGGGCTTTGGCAGTCAGAATATGGTCTTACAGTGAAAGAAGGGAAACATTGGAAGATATAAAAAGGGAAGTATTAATAGAACAGGGAGTTAATCTTAATGATGCAATGCACAGATTCCTGAATATGGAGGAAATGTATATAAAATTTCTTTTAAGATATTCGGAGGATAAAAGTATTGAGACTATGGGGGATGCAGTCGCAGATAGTAATGTTGAGGCTGTGTTCAAGGCGGCTCATGCGCTAAAGGGACTTGCCGGTAATCTGGGACTTGACAATATTTACAGGATGTCCAGTGAGATAACTGAGCTTACCAGAGGTAAGAGTAGTGCGGACGAGGTAGATATGAAGCTTGTTGCGGATAAAATAGGAATTCTTGCAGAAGCACATGAGAAGCTGGCTGAAGTGATTCGCAGTAATTTTAATGCTTAACAGTATAGAGGATTATATGCCGGATAATTTTGAAATTGGAAATTACAGATCGATATTAGACGAGGCAATGGAGCTGGTGCTGTATATCGATAAATATGGAAATGTATCATATGCCAATAATGTTGCCATGAAATTGCTTGATCACAAGCAGATTGAAGGCGTCAATGTAAGTAACATTCTGCCGAATCTTTTTAAGAAAAACGGCGATGAATTAATTATAGAAATGCCGATTGGCGGAGAAGTAGTTCAGTCTGTTGCTTACAGGGAAAACAATACATGTTTTAGCGTGGATGTAAAGCTTTTGACAAGCAGATTTATAAATGGCCAGTATGTCTGTCTTATGATAGACACCTCAAAGCTTGAATCACTTGAAAAGCAGCTTGCAGGCATTCGTGAAAATGCAGTGGACGTTGATATGGTTAAGACCGAGTTCGTTGCTAATGTTACGCATGAACTCAGAACTCCGGTTAATGGAATTCTGGGTAATACAAGAGAGCTCCTTAGTCGCGAACCGGGAATTGAAGAGGCCAAGATACTCAGCATGATAGAGCGTGGCTGTGAGGATATGCATGCACTGATTAACAATATTCTCGACTTTTCCAAGCTTGATGCGGGTAAGTTCCAGTTAGAAGCAAGGGAATTTAATTTCCGCAATATGATTGAATATGTTAAATCCAATCATGTTAATAAGATTCATGAAAAGGGACTGGATTTCTTCATAACAGTATCACCGGATATTCCTGAGGTCCTGATCGGAGATGAGCTTCGTGTTGTTCAGATTCTTAATAATTTGTTATCTAATGCCACTAAATTCACAACAGTTGGCAAGATTATGATGGAAGCAGTTATTACTGCTCATACCGGTAACAGAGTTGAATTATTCTTCATGGTTATGGATACAGGAATCGGTATAGATAAAAAGAATCAGGATAAGCTATTCAAGAGTTTTTCTCAGGTAGAGGCCTCAATTTCCAGAAGATTCGGAGGAACCGGTCTTGGGTTAAATATAAGCAAGCAGCTGGTAGAACTGATGGGCGGTCATATTGATGTGGAAAGCGAGCTTGGCAAGGGAACCACATTTACTTTTTCTATATGGCTGGATGTACCTGAAGGTGAGAGCGTGAACGCAATTACGACGGCAAATTCAGATGCACCGGTGTTCAGCTCAGCAGAGGATGAGGCAGCAAGGGAAGCTACACAGAGAGCCTTCGGTTCGGAAGAGAATCTTGCGGAGATTGACAAGAGACTTATGAAACTTGCACTTTGTATAGATATGGAGACCTGGGAAAAGGCTGAGATGTTTACAGATGCCATAAAACAGCTGTCAGATGGCGCACCGAGGGAAGTATCAACTGCGGTGTTAAGACTCAAAATGGCAGTTCAAAAGGAAAATGGCGAAAAGGCAACGGCTGCAATCGAGCAGGTAAGAAGCCTGCTTAATTAATATAATTGGAAATACAGATATGTTACTTAATTGTATGACAGAGTGACAGGGAGGTTAGAGATGGCAGAACTAACCAGTACATATAACAAAGAACTGGGCGAAATAATGATAGTTGATGATGTTGAAGTCAACAGATTTGTGCTTCAGAACATCATTAAGAGCATGGGATATAAGCCCGTTACAGCTCAGAATGGTAAGGTCGCATTAGAGCTTATGAAGGAATGTCAGCCTAAGCTTATTTTGCTCGATATTTCCATGCCGGAAATGGATGGGTATGAATTTGCCACAATCATTAAGGCTGATGTTAATACAAGAGATATACCGATTATTTTCATATCTGCATATGATGAGGTTGAGGATATAGTTAAGGGCTTTGGAACCGGTGGTGAAGATTATATTACCAAGCCATTCATTCCTGAAGTAGTTAAGGCCAGAACCGGAGTGCATCTTAAATTCTATGAGATGAAAAAAGAACTTCAGGAGACTAACAGGCGCCTTCAGGCATCACTGAGCAATCAGCTTAAGCAGATTGAACAGGAGAAAAAGGGTGTGCTGTATGCATTGGCAAATCTTGCCAGAAGCAATTCCCTTTATTCTGACGAATATATAGAGAGACTGCAGTATAACTGCCGACTTTTAGCACAGGCTCTTCAGATTGCCGGTGTGTACGAGGATGAAATTACAGATAATTTCATTGATACAATTGAGATTGCTGCGCCACTTTGTGATATAGGTAATGTGGCGATTCCAACAGAAATTCTTCAGAAAAAGATACCGCTTACTGAAGAGGAAAAAGAAATCATGCGTACGCATACAGAGGTTGGTTTCAGAATACTCAGAGATACGGCTATTGCAAGAGATTATAATGATTTTGTTCAGATGGCAGCAGATATAGCCTTTTCTCATCATGAAAACTGGGATGGAACCGGATATCCTGAAGGTAAGAAGGAAGAGGAGATTCCGCTTGCTGCACAGATTGTGTCATTGGTAAGTGTCTACTGTGCTCTTACCTCGGACAGAGCTTACAGAGGTGCATATGCAAGAGAAGAAGCTCTTTCGATTCTTGAATCCGGTGAGACAACGAAATTTAATCCTAAAATTTGTGAGATTAGCAAAAAAATATACAGACAGTTTAAATAGGACGTGAAAAATGATATCAGATCAGGAATTTACCAGAATTGCATCCTTTTTGAAGGGTAAGTATGGTATAGATATGACTGACAAGAAAATCATAATGAACGGCAGGCTTGAGAATTTTGTATGGTCACACGGATATGCAAGCTTTACGGAATTTATGAATGCACTTGAGGCTGATCCGACAGGGGGACTTGAGAAGACGCTTGTCAATCTTTTGACTACCAATCATACCTTTTTTATGAGAGAGTCAGAGCATTTTGACTTTATGAAGAGTGAAGTGATTCCGTGGATAAAAGAAAGAGAAGCAGTTACAAGAGATATGAGAATCTGGTGTGGTGCTGCCTCATCCGGAGAGGAACCGTATGGATTGGCAATGCTTCTGATGGATGTCCTGGGCTTAGAGGCGAATAAATGGGATACAACCGTGCTTGCTACGGATATCTCAGAGGATGCGCTTCGTAAGGCTATGGCAGGAGAATATGAGGAGGAACAGGTAGGTGTTCTTCCGGATTACTGGAGAAGAAGATATTTCAGACAGGTTGCCGGAACAACAAAGTATCGTGTTACCGATGAATTAAAATCAAAGGTTTTGTACCGCAAGTTTAATTTGATGAATCCATTTCCTTTTAGAAAGCCAATGCATGTTATATTTATGAGAAATGTAATGATTTATTTCGATGAGCCGACTAAAAAGGAACTGATAAATAAAATCTATGATATGCTTCTTCCGGGTGGATATCTTTTTGTCGGAAGAACAGAAACTCTTGACAGGGATAATACGGATTTTGAGATGGTCCAGCCGTCTATATTCAGAAGGCCACTTGATTCGTAGAGGATAAATTTATGAAAAAAATAAGGGTTTTGGTAGTTGAAGACTCACTGGTATTTAGACAACTTCTTGTTAAAAATCTGAACAATGATCCATCCCTTGAGGTTGTTGCAGTAGCGGGTGATCCGTTTGAGGCAAGAGATCTTATTATAAAGCACAAGCCTGATGTTATGACGCTTGATATAGAACTTCCAAGAATGAGCGGACTTGAGTTTTTACGTAAGCTGATGCCACAGTATCCGATGCCGGTTATTGTTATAAGTTCACTAAGTGATAAGGTTTTTGATGCTCTTCATGCAGGAGCTGTTGATTTCGTGGCTAAGCCACAGGCTACTGACAGGAAGCAGCTGGAATACTTTTTGACAAATGAACTACCGCTTAAGGTTAAGATTGCATCAACTGCAAGTCTTGCAAATATTAAAAAAAGTGCATCCGCTAATTTGGTGGCGACACAGCCGAACGGGTCTTTTTCTTCGGATAAAATAATTGCCATAGGTGCCTCAACAGGAGGAACGGAAGCCATTGCATCTGTAATTCAGGATTTTGGTATGGATATTCCGGGAGTGGTAATAGTTCAGCATATGCCACCGGGATTTACAGATATGTATGCCAAGCGTCTCAATGAGCGGTGCAAGGTCAATGTAAGAGAGGCCAAGAACGGTGACCGTGTAGAGCCGGGACTGGTATTAATTGCACCCGGCGGAGACGAACAGATGAGGGTCATTAAGGTTGGCGGACATTATCAGGTTGAGATTAAAAAGGGTGAAAAGGTTAATGGACACTGTCCTTCGGTAGAGGTTCTTTTTGACTCGGTTGCAAAGGTGGCAGGTAATCATGCAATTGGTATTATTCTTACCGGAATGGGTGGAGATGGGGCCAAGGGCTTACTTAATATGAGAAATGCAGGAGCTGAGACAATAGGACAGGATGAATCAACCTGTGTTGTATATGGAATGCCTAAGGTTGCATACGAGGTAGGTGCTGTAAAGTACCAGGAGAAATTGGAAAACATTGCGCGTAAGACCTATGCGCTGTTAAAGAGATAAAGTAAGAGGGAAGAAGGAAGGAGTAAATATGAGAATATTACTTGCAGAAGACGATTTCGTCACAAGAAAATTTATGATGAATTTTTTGTCTAAATATGGCGACTGCGATGTGACAGTAGATGGAATGGAGGCAGTTGATGCCTTTATGATGGCACTTGAGGAGGACGATCCTTATGACCTTGTGTGTCTCGATATTATGATGCCGGTAATGGATGGATATCAGGCACTTATTGGAATCAGAAATCTTGAGAAGGAAAGAAATATTCCTCAGGACAAGGTTGCAAAGGTTATTATGGCAACAGCCTTAAATGAAGAGAAGAATGTAAAGATGGCATTTGATCTTGGCTGTACAATTTATTCCGGTAAGCCAATTAATCAGGAAAGATTTGAGCAGGCGCTTAAGAAACTTGGACTTATAGAATAAAGTAAAATTGGGATAGTATTTTGGGAAGAAAGGAGAATGGTATGGCAGCAGAGTTTAACACTGATGGAATGTTAGACATGTATCTGTTCGAAAATACACAGTTGCTGGAGAGACTTCAGGAAATAGTTCTTGAACAGAAGGATGCAGATGGATTTGATTCTGATGGTATCAATGAAATCTTCAGAGCCATGCATACTATAAAGGGGTCATCCGGCGTGATGATGTTTGATGAGATTACAGCAGTAGCTCACAAACTTGAGGATATTTTTTATTATTTAAGGGAATCACACCCGGATAACGTGCCACATATAAAGCTTGTTGAGCATGTTTTGGAGGTGGCTGATTTTATCCAGGGAGAGATGGATAAATTATCCGATGGCGAGGATGCAGACGGTAATGCACAGGAAATAATAAAAGGATTAGATGATTTTCTTTCATCTATAAAGGGCGAAAAAAATGATAAGAAAAAGGAAGCTGCTGTAGAAAACAAGGCAGATGATGGGCCTAAGCAGTTCTATATTGCACCTATGGCATCCGGCACAAGCCACTATTATCAGATATATATTACATATATGCAGGATGTGGATATGGCCAATGTGCATGCATATAAGGCAGTATATGCACTTAAGGATATAGCTGAGGACCTTTTATATCAGCCGGATGATATAATTACCGATCCTGAGACTGCAAGTGAGATTTTAGAGAATGGCTTTAAGATTTTGCTTCAGACACAGAAGAGTGAAGCTGATGTAAGGAAGATTATCGGAGAAGGTTACGAGATACAGGCTGTAGAAATATTTGAGGTTACAGCCGCACAGTATCAGAGAGGCTTCGATATTTTCGGAACTGATATAGAGATAGATCTGGAATCGTCTGTTGAGGAGATAGAAGCAAAGGCAGAGGGCGGAATTATTCTTGAAGCTCCTGCAGTAAAGAAGCAGGAAGAAAAGAAGGAAATTGCACCCGGTGATTTCGTTATTCAGACCAAGGAACCCGGTAAAGGTAAGAAGCTTGCCAAGGATAAAGCCAAGAAGGCAGAGAAGACTTCTTATATCAGCGTAGATGTTGCCAAGATGGACCAGCTTATGGATCTTATCGGAGAGCTGGTTATATCTGAATCGGTTGTTTTACAGAATCCTGATCTTAAAGTGCCGGGGCTCAGACTTGATAACTTCAATAAGGCAGCAGGCCAGATGAGCAAGATATCTACAGATCTTCAGAATGTAATTATGTCGATGCGAATGGTTCCACTGACCAATACATTCCAGAAGATGAATCGTATTGTTTTTGACGTATCAAGAAAGCTTGGTAAGGAAGTCGAATTCGAGATGGTTGGTGATACCACGGAAGTTGATAAGAATATTATTGAGCATATTTCCGATCCGCTTATGCATCTTGTTCGTAATTCGGTCGATCATGGAATTGAGATGCCTGATGAGAGGGCAGCAGCAGGTAAGAAAGATAAGGGTAAGATTACATTATTTGCCAAAACAGAAGCCGGTAAGGTATGGATTGGTGTTCAGGATAACGGAGCGGGACTTGATCGTAAAAAGATTTTGGAGAAGGCCAGAAAACAGGAACTTCTGGATCCTACCCGTAAGGACAGCTCATATCCGGACAAGGATGTATGGCAGTTTATTACTCTTCCGGGATTCTCAACAAATGAAAAGGTAACAGAGTATTCGGGCCGAGGCGTTGGTATGGATGTTGTAGTGCAGAACATTCAGGAAATCGGTGGAAGTCTTGAAATAGAAAGTAAGCAGGGTGAGGGAAGTCTTATGCTTCTTAAGATTCCGCTTACGCTTGCAATCATTGACGGTATTGTTATGAAAGCGGGTAATTCATGCTTTGTAATACAGACAGATGTTGTAAAAGAATTTGTCGGTGTTGATGAGAGTATGATGGTTAAGCAGCCAAACGGCGAGGAATGCGTAATGATAAGAGGTGAATGCTACCCGGTTATGCGACTCGGAGAATGGTATCATCTCGAGGATTATGAATGTAATATTAACGATGGAATGATGCTTATTTTGGAAATCGAAGGCAGACGTGTATGTATGTTTGTTGATAAGTTAATCGGTAAGCAGGAAATTGTTGTTAAGCCAATACCGGCTTATGTTAAAAAGGTACGTGGCCTGTCAGGATGTACACAGCTTGGCGACGGGGGAATAGCGCTGATTCTGGATCCTGCGGGACTTGTTGAATAAGAGGAGGGAAGATAATGGAAGATAACAGAGAATTAATACTCGAACCGGATACAGAGACTGAAGAGTCGCTGGTGCCTTCGACACAGGAAGGCAAGTATGTAACCTTCAGAACCGGTAAGGAATATTATGCCATAAAGATTCAGTATGTTAATGAAATAATCGTCTATCAGGAGGTTACCGCAATACCTGAAAGCGAAGATTATATCAAGGGACTTATTAATTTACGTGGCAAGATTATTCCTGTAATTGATGTAAGGGTAAGATTTAAGCAGGAAGAGATTCCTTATACAGACAGAACATGTATTATCATTATTGATGTTAATAATACCGTAGTAGGACTTATTGTTGAAAAGATAGCTGAAGTTGTTGAGATAGAGGCTGCCAATATTATTCCGTCCCCTTCATTCGGTAAGGCTGACAGAAGTCAGAATAAATATGTATATGCAATCGGAAAAGTAGGGGAAGATGTTAAGCTTTTGCTTGATCCGGATAAGCTGCTTAATGAAGCTGACAAGGCTTTAATAGGTCAGGCTGAAGTGGTTCAGGGAGATCAGGTTGTAGATCCGAGAGCCGGAGAAGAAAAAAATACAGAGGGAGAGATTAGAATATGAAAAAGGGAATGTCATTTTACAAAAGATTATTAATCGGAAATACATTATGCAACGTTTTAGTGGCTGTAATCCTTATTGTTGCATCAGTTTCCCTTAAGGGAGTAGTTACAGCTGAAAATCCACAGGCTTATATTTCTCAGTTCAGAATCTTCGCGGCCATAAGTGGTATTCTTGTGCTTGCTCTTATGATATATACTACAGTTTATAATTCAAGAACCGTAAGAGTAAATATTGCAGCTATGTCTAAGGTTGCTAAGGCCCTTTCAGAGGGTAATACGGATATAACAGTTGAGAAGATATCAGATGATGAATTTGGTAAGCTTATGGATGAGTATCAGATGCTTATCAATCATACAAGAGAGCAGGCTATGATAGCGGAAGAGGTTGCTAATGGTAATCTTATGCTTGAGGTTGTTCCTAAGTCAGATAACGATCTCATTGGACTTGCTCTTAAAACGCTTGTTGAGAAGAACAGAGAAGCTCTTTCTAATATTAATACAGGTGCTTATCAGGTTATGACTTCTGCCTCTCAGGTTGCAAGTGCATCTGAATCTCTTGCTCAGGGTTCAACGGAGCAGGCTTCGGCTATTGAAGAGGTTACAGCATCAATAGCAGAGGTTGCAGATAAAACAAAGCAGAATGCCGAAGAGGCTAATAGGGCTGCGCGGCTCATCAATACGGTAATTGAAGATGTAAAAGAAGGAAATCGTGAGATGGGTGCCATGCTTGAAGCTATGGATGATATAAACAAATCTTCCGAGAGCATCTCTAAGATTATTAAGGTAATAGATGATATTGCATTTCAGACCAATATCCTTGCTCTTAATGCAGCTGTTGAGGCAGCAAGAGCAGGTGATGCAGGTAAGGGATTTGCAGTTGTTGCAGAAGAGGTTCGTAACCTTGCTGCCAAGAGTGCGCAGGCAGCAGCTGAGACAGCAGAGCTCATTGAGAATTCTATTGAAAAGGTTAATATTGGTTCAGGAATTGTTAATGATACATATAAGTCGCTTGAGACAATCACCGGTGTAGTTAAGGAAAGCGAGACACTGATTAATGGTATAGCAGAATCCTCTAATTATCAGGCTACTGCAGTTGCCCAGATAAATCAGGCAGTTGGACAGATATCACAGGTTGTTCAGACTAATTCGGCAACCAGTGAAGAATGTGCGGCGGCCAGTGATGAATTATCAGGACAGGCTGCATATATGCGTGAACTTATTGCAATATATAATCTTGGAGATTCGAAGCCGGTTGCGGCAACTGTATCTGCCAGAAAGACTGCTTCGGTTAATGATGCTAATGAGAGAATAATTTCTCTTGGTGAGGATTTTGGTAAGTACTAATTTAATGATTTTGGTTTTGGGCCCCTGCTTTTGCAGGGGCTTTGATATTCTTTCGTAGAACTGTTTGTGGAAATGTGATTTTATGCAGAAGTAGCTTACTTGTACGATAGATTTTTTGCTATTATATTTATCTGGCGAAATTCTTATCTTTTTTGAAAAAAAGACTAAAGTATTGAGATAATTGTCCGATAGATATAGTGAAACCAATTGATTATCCTTATGACAAGGAGGAAAGATTATGCGTATTGAAGCATATACACAGGTACAACAGTTATATAATAAGAACAGTACCAAACAGCTTAAGAAGGAAACAGGTTCAAGTCGTTTTTCTGATCAGCTGCAGATCTCCAGCATGGGCAAGGATATCCAGATAGCAAAGCAGGCAGTAGCCGGTGCAGCAGACATTCGTGAGGACCTCGTTGCTTCTATTAAGAGTAGAGTAGACAACGGAACTTATGAGGTTGACAGTACAAGCCTTGCTGAAAGACTTTATCAGAAGTACAGCGCATTTTAATAGGAGGGTAATCGGTGGCTAGTTTAATGGAAGAACTCATTAATATATTGGATGTTGAGAATGGCGAATATGAAAAACTGCTTTCTCTTTCCATGAAAAAGACACCGGTTATCATTAGCGCTGATCTGGAGACTCTTAGCAGAATCACGGACGATGAGCAGGAGATTGTAAACAGAATTAATGCTCTTGACAAGAAAAGAGATGAGGGCATGAAAGACATAGCAAATGTTATTAACAAGGATGTTAATAGCCTGAAGCTGACTGATCTGATTGAGATGCTGAAAAGCAGACCGGCAGAACAGCAAAAACTTGCAGAAGTATATGACAAGCTGACTGATACGCTTTCACAGATGAAACGTATTAATGAACAGAACAAGGAGCTTATAGAAAGTTCGCTTGAGATGGTGCAGTTTGATCTCAATGTGCTGCAGGCTTACAAAGCAGCCCCGGAGACTGCCAATTACACTAATAATGCATACAGTGCAGGTGCGTATATGGGAGATAATAAGGGCGGATTTGATGCGAAACAATAATATCCAGAGGTGATAACTTATGCCATTAATGGGAAGCCTTTACATTGGCGTGTCTGGTTTACAGACAAGCCAGAATGCTCTTAATACAACTGCACATAACATATCTAACCTGGATACCCAAGGGTATGTACGCCAGCAGGTTCAGCAGGGAACTGCGGTATACAATACTATCCAGTATAACAACAAGGCTGTCTCAAATCAGCAGATTGGTCTTGGTGTTGTTTATTCCAGAACACGACAAGTAAGAGATACCTTTTTGGACTCTACATATAGAAAAGAGTCAGGAAGAAGTGCTTTCTACGAAGTGTCCTATGATGCTATCGGAGAGATTGAAAGTCTTCTTGACGAAATGAATGGTGAGACTTTTGAGGAGTCAATCCAGGATTTATGGACCTCTGTACAGGAACTCGCGAAGGACCCCAGCAGTGCGGTAACACAGGGACTTTTTGTTGAAAGATGCTCTGAGTTCGTAGCAAGATCGCAGTCTGTATATGAAGGTCTCAGAGAATATCAGTCAAGCCTTAATCAGACGGTTAAGACACATGTAGATCGAATTAATGAAATCGCTCAGGAGATTAAAACTCTTAATGATGCGATAAGAAATATAGAAATAACCAATATTGCCAATGAAGGAATTTCCTTTGAAAAGGCTAATGATCTTAGGGACTCAAGAAATGCCTATCTTGATGAATTATCAAAGTATGGCAATATCACTTATTCGGAGGATGCCGACTGTACAGTATGGGTACAGCTTGAAGGTGAAGATTTGGTAAGAGGTGAAATCGCATACAAGATTGGGTTGTATCAGAGTCCGGAGACAGGGTTCTATACACCATTCTGGGAGAAAAATGCGAAATTTATATTAGATACCGAAGGAAAAAAGGTTTATACAGAAGAAGAGGCCAACAAGGCTAAGGTTTTTGATTTGAAGAGAGTTATTTCTTCAGATCTTAATACAGATATAGGAGCTCTTAAATCGACTCTTTTGGCAAGAGGTGATCATGCAGCGGACTATACAGACCTTCTTATTGACAGATATGATTATGAAATTTCTCAGTCGGTATGTATGAATGTAATGGCGGAATTTGATCAGCTTATTCATGGAATAGCTACAACAATCAACGGAATTCTGGCAGATGCGGCATATGCGGCAAGACAGGAGAATCCATCAAGTCATTATCTGATGACCTTCGATGATAAGCTTAATACATATGTACCGATTCAGGTATTCCAGAAGATAGCTTCTGACGGATATTCTTCTGATGGTGCAGGCGGATATCAGTATAATGAGGAACGTCCGGGAGTTTACGATCCTGCAACAGGTAAGGTGACAGGATATGTTAACGAATCTCTCTATACAACTACCAATCTTCAGATTAATGCGGAACTATTGCAGCAGCCAACGAAGCTGGGATTTGTTCTTATAGATGGTTCTGTTGATTACGGTGTTATGGAGAAAATCAAGGCTGCATTCGAGGATGAAGCTTCAACACTTAATCCTAATGTAAAAAAGAAATCATCTTATGTTGATTACTACGGTGACCTGGTTAGCCAGATAGCCAATTCGGGATATGTATACCGAAGTCTTATGGATAGCCAGCAGGCAACAGTTTCTGCAGCAGATAATGCAAGAGAGCAAATAATCGGTGTATCTCAGGATGAAGAACTTACACATATGATTAAGTTCCAGAATGCATATAATGCTTCATCGAGATATATCAATGTAGTAGATGAAATGCTTGAACATATTATTAATACACTTGGAATGTAATAGCTGATGTGCTTACATACAGCAGAGAGGAGAGAAGATGCCTTCACAGTTTTTTGGACTAAATATTGCATATACCGGATTGCTTAATTCTAATGCAGGACTTAATGCAACAGCTAATAATATCGCAAATGCGGAGACTGAAGGATACAGTCGCCAGACAGTACATTCAGAGGCGGCAGATTCTCTCAGAGTGTGGACAACATACGGTTGTGTAGGCGCCGGTGTTGATACTCTTGCTATAGAGAGAATTCATGATGACTTTTATGATAATAAGTACTGGGATAATAATACAAAAGCCGGTCAGTATAGTATGAAAAATTACTATATGACTCAGATAGAGACTTATTTCAGAGATGATTCGACAATCGAGGGATTTACCACTGTATTCAATGAGATGATGGATACACTTCAGGAGGTAAAGAAGAATCCTTCGAGTTCATCTACAAAATCACAGTTTGTGGGATTTGCGGGAAACCTCTGCGAATACTTTAGATCTATGGCGAGCAGTATGGAGCAGGTTCAGAAGGATGTAAATTCTGAGATAAAGCTTAAAATAGATGCAATAAATTCTTTATCAAGTGAAATTGCAACGCTTAATAAGCAGATTAATGTAATTGACCTGTCAGGTGGCTCGGCTAATGAGCTTAGAGATAAGAGAACACTTCTTATAGATGAGCTGTCGGCAATTGTAAGTGTTGACATTACCGAATATGATATCGTTGATACAAATGATCCGGACAGGAAGACAGGAGCATCGGCGTATATTGTAAGAATCGCAGGCGGCCAGACTCTTGTTGATACTAATGATTATAATACACTTCAGTGCGTTGCAAGAACCTCGGATGAAAAGGTTAATCAGTCAGACATAGATGGTCTGTATGATGTTTTCTGGGTGACAAACAGAAATACCGGAGCACTTGGAGATGAGTTCAATCTGTACAATGCCAGTCTTGGTGGAGAACTTGAAGGACTTATTCAGATGCGAGATGGTAATAACGCCGAAAACTTTAAGGGTTCAATTGCTGCGGTTAGTTCAAAGGCTGAAAAGGATCCTGAGGATGGACATGATATTAGAGAGATAACCGTTAAAATATCCAAAGATTATCTTAAAGATCTTGATAAGTGTACTTTATCGGACACAGGCGGAATTATTACACTTGGTAGTAGGGAATATTACTACGATGATTGGACATATAACTATGATGCCGCAACTGATGAATATACATATACCTTTGAAATTGATGAGACAGCAAGTGGATTTGCGGTACCACTTAATTATGTCGGCAGAGAAGCAGAGGTAGGTTATTCCATTAACTATCAGGGAGTGCCATACTACCAGCAGCAGTTAAATGAATGGTGTCGTATTTATGCAGAGGCATTTAATAAGATTCTGCTAGATGGTTATACTTCGGATGGTGAACCGGGAACACTCTTATATACAGCAGAATATGCAACAGAGCCTAAGCAGTATGAATTTACTGTTGACTATAATACTAAGGATGATGATGGTAACAGATTAAGTGAGACTGTAAGTGTAAGAGACGACAGTTATTATAAGCTTACTGCTAAGAATTTTACAATTTTAACAGCGGTTGCCAATGATGCCAATAAGCTTGCAACCAAGAAGGATCGTGCTGCAGGAGCAGATGAATATGGTACGGTTGAGAGACTTATTGATATGGCGACTAATAAGAATGTGGCCAGCTACAGAGGGGCTGCAACTCAGGAATTCTTAACCTGTGTATTATCAGATGTTGCACTCAATGCCAAGAATGCTGCAACTTTTTACAATAATTACAATAACATCGGTGAATCGATAAATAACCAGAGAATTTCCGTTTCCGGTGTTGATAATGATGATGAAGCAGTTAATCTTCTGAAATATCAGAATGCTTATACGCTTGCATCTAAGATGATTCAGACACTTACAGAGGTTTATGACAGACTTATCCTTGAAACGGGAGTATAGAAGTAGCTTAACCTGACAGAGGAGAGAAATTATGAGAGTAACTAATAAGATTATTCAGAATAACTCAGTTAATAATATTAATACTAACAAGGTATATCAGGATAAACTTAATAATCAGATGGCAACCGAAAAGAAAATAGTTCGTCCGTCAGATGATCCTGTTGTTGCTATTCGTGCTCTCAGACTTCGTACCAATGTTAGTCAGGTTACACAGTATTACGAGAAAAATATACCGGATGCAGACAGCTGGCTCAAGGTTACAGAGGATGCTCTTACAACAGTATCAAGTGTTATTACTGATATGATTGCACAGTGTACAAAGGGGTCATCTGAAAAACTTACAAGTACTGATAGGCAGACAATGCTTGATGCACTTGTGGCCTTCAGAGATGAGGTATATGCAACAGGTAATGCAGATTATGCCGGTAGAAGCGTATTTACGGGTTACAGAACAGAGTCGACTCTCATGTTTACCGATAAGGATAAGCTGAATGATAAGATTGATAAGAAATATTCAATAACAGAGCAGGTTAACAGTGATGTTATTGATTCAATCAAATATGTCAATTCATCCTTCTTAAATGGTCTGAATGAGTCCAATTATGCAACCGGAACTTATACAGCTGATGATGGTAATGTTAATAATTATACTGACACAGTAGAGCAGCTTATAAAAGAGGCTGATATACATAGAATCAGGCTTTCATACAATAATACGGATAAGACTGCACCGGTAATAAAATTATATGATCCTGCAACGGAAACGTTTGGTGATTATCTCACAGCTACTGTTGTTTCTAAGAATGCTAAGCCGAGTCCGTATCAGCAGATGGCAGAGATTAATGCGTCAGATGTAGAAAACGATACTCAGACTGAGGCGGCTATATATATACCTGAAACAGGTGAACTGCTTATATCAGATGCAGTATTTGAGAAGTTTGTTGCGCTTAGGGATGATGTTACTTCACCTACTTTAGATGAGTCTCAGATTCAAATTCAGTACGAGAAGACCCATTGGACAACAGGTGATTTGAAGCCGGAGCACTATTTTGCATGTATTGATGAAACAGATGCAGATCCTGCTAACTGGATTGCTTATAATCAAACTTACCTTGATGGTATTGTAGAAAGACAGTCAATAGAGTATGATGTAGGTATTAATCAGAGCATAAGAGTTAATACAACAGCTGACGAAGTATTTACACATGCAATCGGAAGAGATGTTGATGATCTTATAAATGTACTTAATAGTGTTATAGAGATGGAGAGTACTATAAACCGACTTACATCTATTAAGGATGGCCTTGACAGTTCAGATGCTGATTATGATACAAAAATGGGTGCGATTACAAACCAGCTCGATGCTGCCAATAAAGCCTTTACCTATCTTAAGGAAAAGAGCCAGAAGATGTTTGAACGCGGTATAACCAAGATGCAGGAGCATCTCAATACTGTAAATGAGGCAACAACTGCATGTGGTACAAGAGAAAGAAAGCTTTCTCTTATTCAGAACAGATTGATGAGTCAGAAGACTAACTTTGAGACACTTGAATCTGAAAATGAAAATGTAGATATTACTGAAGTTGCCATACAGTTCAAGAGTGCAGAACTCACATATCAGGCCGCACTTATGAGCGTTGGTAAGATACTTCAGACTTCACTTATGAACTATATCTAATTATTAATGGAGGGTACTATGAAAATAACAACCAGAGTATTTGGCGAAGTTGATATTGAAGATAGCAAGATTATTAATTTCCCGGGTGGAATCGTTGGATTCCCTGATCTTACAGATTTTGCGCTTATTCATGATGCGGATGAAGATAGTAATACACCGGTTAGATGGATGCAGTCTATTCAGGAACCAAATTTTGCGATGCCTGTAATGGATCCATTGGCAATCTGTGAGGATTACAATCCGGTAGTGGAGGATGAATTGCTCAAGCCGATTGGTAATATTGATCCTGAGTCTGTTCTTGTACTTGTTACACTTACAGTACCTAGAGATATTAAGCAGATGAGCGTTAATCTTCAGGCTCCGTTTGTAATTAATGCAGATGAGCGTAAGGCTGTGCAGTTAATTGTTGACAGTGAGAAGTATCCGATTAGATACAAGATCTACGATAAATTGAAGAAGGAGGACTAGGAATATGTTAGCATTATCACGTAAAAAGAACGAAGCCCTCGTAATTAATAATAATATCGAGATTACAATTCTTGAGATTAAAGGTGATCAGGTGAAGATTGGTATTACTGCACCTAAGGATGTTCCAATTTATCGTAAGGAAGTATATCTCCAGATTCAGAGGGAAAATGAAGAGGCAATGAGTTCGGACAATCTTGTTGCTCTTGCGGATCTTTTTAGAAAATAATTACTTTTTTTAGAAAAAATATTAAGGAAAAACAGATAAATGTCGATATATAGGTTAGCAGAAAATGTTTTTTGCTAACCTTTATTCGTATATATGAGAATCACCGCGGATTTCTCATGTGTATGAGTTGGTATAGCAGTTTGAATGATACATGGAGGTAATCATTATGGCAATTGAACCAATTAGTACAATGACAGCAATGCAGGTTCAGTCTACTGTTAAAGTACAGCCTGTAACAACAAATGAGAATACGGTTAAGACTGATTTGGAACAGTCTACAGTTCCGACACTTGAGGATGCAACACCAATAGTTGCTAATGTAACTGAAAGCAGCACAGACAATAAGCAGGATAAACAGAAGGAACCTGCTGATTCTGAAGCTTTAAAGAAGGCTGTTGAAAGCATTAATAAGAATGCTGCCAACACAGAGGCTGTATTTGGAATACATGAAGGAACTAACAGAGTAACAATAAAGCTAGTTGATAAAGATACAAAGAAACTTATTAAAGAACTTCCGCCTGAGAAAACTCTTGATATGATTGCAAGGGTTTGGGAAATGGCAGGAATTCTTGTAGACGAAAAGCGATAAAGTTATAACTGCAGGGATGCAAGGTAGTTTGGTTAAAAGACATGGATGTCAGGAGGTAGTATATGGCAATTAGATTATCAGGAATGAATTCAGGAATGGATACAGATGCTTTGGTAGAAGCACTTGTTTCTGCTAAATCTGAAAAGAAGAAAACACTTGAGAAGGCACAGAAAAAGCATGAGTGGACACAGGACGCCTGGAAAACATTAAACTCTAAGATATATAATTTTTATAGTAAAACTCTTAGTAATACGAGATTTAAGACGGATTATCTTAAAAAGGCAACAACATCAAGTTCAAGTGCTGTTTCTGTAGTTACAGGTTCGAAAGCTCCAAACTGCGTTCAGGAGATGAAGGTTATCAGTTTATCGAAGGCCGGATATCATACAGGTGCGCAGCTCACTACTACAGGTGAGGATGGAAAGAGTTCGAAGGCATCGTATTCTACATCAACAAAGCTTTCAGAACTTGGTATTTCTTTTGGGACCACAACATCGGTTGATGATGAAGGCAATGAAATTGAAGCTTCTGAAAAGAGAATGTTTACAATTACTTCAGGCGGTGAAGCAAAAGAAATTGAGATTTCCGGAGATATGACAATTGCTGAATTTACATCAAAACTTAGTGGTGCAGGAGTTACAGCTAACTTTGATGAGAAAAATCAGAGATTCTATATAAGTGCTTCCGGTAACGGCGTAGATTCGGATTTCTCATATGGCGATGATGCAACAACAAATGAAGTTCTTAACAGTATGGGACTTGGAAGAACAGCTGTAACCGATGATAATCCGGATGGATTTATGGGCGTTCGACTTATGGGTGCTGATGCTGAGATTGAACTTAATGGTGAGAGATATACATCAACAACAAATTCCTTTGAGATTAATGGATTATCAATAACAGTTAAAAATACGACTGATGAGACAATAACACTTACAACAGCTCAGGATACCAAGGGTATGTATGATACTGTTAAAAAGATGATAAAGGAATATAATGAACTCATCAATGAGATGGATAAATTATATACTGCTCCTTCTGCCAGAAAGTATAGTATGCTTTCTAAGGAAGAAAAGGAAGAGATGTCTGATGATGAGATAAAGGACTGGGAAGATAAGATTAAGTCGGCGCTTTTGAGAGGCGATTCTACTTTAAATAATGTCGCATCTGCAATGAAGAGCATTATGTCGCAGGGCGTTAAGATGAGTGATGGCAGACAGATGTATCTTAGTGATTTTGGCATTGCAACAGCCGGATATTTTTCTTCTGCTGAGAACGAAAAGAATGCATATCATATTGATGGTGATCCTGATGATGCAACATCAGCAGGTAAAGAAGACAAGTTGTCTGCTATGATTGCTGAAGATCCGGAACAGGTTGCTGATTTCTTCTCTTCATTGTCTAAGACATTGTATACAAAGCTGGATGAATTAATGGGAAGAACTGAGTATAGTTCGGCCTTTACAGTATATAATGACAAACTCATGAAGACACAGTATACAGATTATACAACTAAGATTACTAAGCAGGAAGAAATGGTTACAAAGTGGGAAGACTATTATTATAAAAAGTTTACTGCTATGGAGACAGCAATGGCTTCTTTACAGGAGAAGCAGAGTGCAATTTCGGGACTTATTGGTTCGTAATGACTCTTTTAAGTTTTGGAAAGAATATATGATTGAAGTAATCAAATTGGAGGAAATAATATGGCAATTCCAAATCCATATGCACAATATAATAATAGTAAGGTTTTAACTGCCTCTCCGGCAGAACTCACACTTATGCTTTATGATGGGGCAATTAAGTTCTGTAATATTGCAATTATTGGAATTGAGCAGAATGATATACAGAAGGCTCACAATAATATTATAAGGGTGCAACGAATTATTGAAGAATTCCGTAATACACTTGACAGGCAGTATAAGGTTGCGGAAGATTTCGACAGAGTTTATATTTATATATTGCAGAGACTGCTTCAGGCAAATATTCATAAGGACAAGGAAATTCTTGAAGAAATACTTGAACATCTTCGCTCAATGAGAGATAATTGGGTAGAAGTAATGAAGGCTAACAAGAATAAGAGTGCTATGTAGTTGTTATTATAAAGGGATGATCAAAAGGTCGTCCCTTTTTCTTACTAGGGAGGTTTTGATGCTTAAAAAGTATTTGCAGATATTAGATGAGAGTCTTGATAAAAAGATAGATATATTAACAGAGATTGAGAAGCTTAGCCGTAAGCAGGCAGAAATGATTGCTGACAATGCTCCTTTTGAAGAGATAGACGCCAATATGGATAGTAAGGCTGAACTTATAGATCAAATTAATCGCATGGATGACGGATTTTCAGCTATGTATGATAATCTGAAGGTTGAGCTGAACAAAAATAAAGATGAATATAAAGAAGAGATTAAGGGTCTTCAGGCTAAAATTACTACTGTAATGGAGCGGAGCACATCAATTGAGGCTTGCGAGGCGCGTAATAAGACCGCTATGGAGAAGCGTTTTAGCATAGAACATAAAAATAATAATGAAAGAATCAGTAAAGCAAGTGCTGCAATGGATTATTATAATGTAGCTAATAAGCTTAA
>JAGHUN010000106.1 GCA_018064805.1 Candidatus Colinaster scatohippi | reverse complement strand
ACATGTACTAATCCATATGGCTGGACAAAGTCGATGCTTGAGCAGATTATGAGCGATATGCAGAAGGCTGATCCTGAATGGAATGTAGTACTCCTTCGTTATTTTAATCCAATTGGTGCTCATAAGAGTGGAACGATGGGTGAGAATCCTAATGGTATTCCTAATAATCTTATGCCATATATTACACAGGTTGCAGTAGGCAAGAGAGAAGAACTTGGTGTATTTGGTGATGATTATGATACACCGGACGGCACAGGTGTAAGAGATTATATTCATGTTGTGGATCTTGCGATTGGTCATGTTAAGGCGCTTAAGAAGATTGAGGAAAAGGCAGGACTTAAGATTTATAATCTCGGAACGGGAACCGGATACAGTGTGCTTGATGTGGTTAAGAATTTTGAGGAAGCAAGTGGAGTAAAGATTCCATATAGCATAAAGCCAAGAAGAGCCGGTGATATTGCAACATGTTATTCTGATGCTACAAAGGCAAAGGAAGAGCTTGGTTGGGAAGCACAGTTTGGAATTAAAGAAATGTGCGAAGACTCGTGGAGATGGCAGAAGAATAATCCTAACGGATATGAAGATTAATATTATAGTAAGAGAAACTATTAAAGGTCTGTACATAGTGATGTGTACAGACCTTAATTATTTTGGCATATGTATGACCGATGGCGTAGAAAACTGTCAGTCCTCTTCAAGTACCTGGAAATCAAGATAATCGAATTCAATTGCCTCCACAAAGCTATCACTATTGAATTTAGTGCGGGAATGATACTTGAAATCGTTGATATTTTTGTCTAACCAGATAGGTATGCAAAGGTCGAATTCATTACAGGCCTGTTCAAGAGCTGAGAATACCTTATGTGTACGAGATTCGCTGCTATTGTCTATGACAACCGTATCTTTAATTGGTTTGTTATTAAATATTTCTCTTATCCAAATTCGCATATTGTTACTTTTTCTCCATAAATGACTACCATGGCATCGTTACGCAATGGGATCGCTAAATGCTGATATCAGATAGTGGTTATAGCTCATTCGCGATGCCTTCTGTGAAGTCACTGTGAACTATTTATGACAAATATAGCATCTTTGAACAAGTTATGCTATACTATACCTTGGTTTTTTATGCAACACAAAAAGAGGTAATGAAAATGATATATGATGGGCAGAATCAGGTTGATAGTTGGGAAGAGGTTTTACTGATATATCGCTCAGCACTTAGAAAAGTAAATACGAAATTAGAAATTCTTAATGATGAGTTCCAGCATGTGCACAGATATAATCCTATTGAGCACATGAAATCGAGAATTAAAACAAGTGAGAGTATAGTAAAAAAGCTTAAGCGCAAAGGCTATGAGTCAACTATAGAGAATATGGTTGAGCATGTGGATGATATAGCGGGAATCAGAATTATCTGTTCTTTTTCATCAGATATATATCAGATTGCTGAGATGCTGGTGAATCAGAATGACATTAAGGTACTGTCAATAAAGGACTATATTAAAAATCCAAAGGCCAGCGGATATAAGAGTTACCATATGATTATCACAGTTCCGGTCTTTTTATCTGACAAGGTTGTTGATACAAAGGTTGAGATACAGATTCGTACGGTAGCCATGGACTTCTGGGCGAGCCTTGAGCATAAGATTCATTATAAGTTTGAGGGTAATGCGCCTGAACATATTAAGGAAGAGCTTGTTGAATGTGCACGAATGGTTTCGGATCTGGATGCCAGAATGCTTTCACTTAATACTGAAGTGCAGAAATTACTCGATTCGTAAGTGAATCAGTGAATTAATGAGCTTGGCAAGATATGCTTTTGATATAAAAAAGTCCCCATAAAATGAGGAGTGCCCAGACACCTCGCAGCGCCTGGGCTATTATGAAAAAATTGTCTAATTACTCGTAACTGATATAATTGATTATAGACAATAGTTATGAACAAATTATGAACACGCTATGAATAAGTGGTTAATTTCGACGAATAGGAGGTCGGAATGGATAATTTTATTGACAAACTTGCACAAAAATTTGCAGCGACTGATCAGGTAAAGACCAGCACCTACGCAGAGACAAAGGAGATAGCTAAATTGAAAGAAAAGATTGAAGGATACGAAAATCTGCTCCAGGATATGAGAAAGATTAATCTCAAGAATATAGCATCAGCCGAGACACTTGGATATATTGCCGAGGATAGCGCAGATGCTGCAAAACAGGCGAAGGAAGCTGCTAAGGAAGCACTTGAGGCTGTAGAAATTGTTGGCGAGAGAATTAAGCTTGCTGAGGATAATGCTCAGGGCGCCGGCAAAGAATATATGGATGAAATCTTTGAGAAGACTTCGGATGTAATACACAAAGAGAACGTAAAGGTATATCGTAATGTGCAGGCTACTGTACAGGCGAGTCTTGAGGATCAGACCAATCGTATTATTGATGCGCAGAACACTGCATGCAAGAAAAACAGTACCACATTCCTTAAGGTTATGAGTGTACTTATCTTTATTGCGGTTCTTGCAGATATTGCACTTAAGGTGCTGACAATGTTCCACATTATTTAGGAAGGCAATCTGTCAAAATAGTTTTTTATGAAGAAAATGACTCGACACTATAAGCGCTTACGTTTTCTTAGGATTAAGGTAGCGGCTTTGGTGATACTCATTAATATAATATTTGTTCCGACCTTCTGTAAGTATGAAAAAGATGCGGAGAATCTCTTCCATATCTTTGTTAATGGTACAGATGTCGGGTACCTTGGAAGCATTGATAATCTTCAGGACATGATTGCAGATGCGCGTAGGCAGATTGGTAAAGATAAGGATATGGTGGTCTATGCGGAGGCTGATGTTACCTATGAAAGTTCTTCGGTTATGTTCGCGGAAGTTGAATCTGAGCATACGGTAAGAGAACGTATAGCAGGTGTCATTGCAGGAGATGCAGCGGATGTTCTTCAGCATGCATATACCATGAGAATCGGTGATTATACAGTTAATCTTGCAAGCTCTGATGATGTAAGGGAGGTTCTGCAGTCAGCGCTTAATCTTTTTGAAGAGAGACAGCAGTTTGTTGCCACACTTGCAAGTGATACTTCGAGAGAACTTAATGTACTTACGGTTTCTGTTATAACCAATGAAGAGGCTAAAGAGGCTGAAGAATCTGCAGATGTTGTAAAAACTGCAGGATTTGATGCATTTTTGGATAGTGCAGAAGAGGTTGAACTCGATTCGGATATACTGTCATTTGAGAACTATGACTACGGAATTATGGATATGAATTTCGGAGATAACATAGAAATTGTAGACAGTTATCTTACTGCAGATCAGATTATGAGTGTGCAGGAAGCAATTGATATGGTTGTTTCTGTACAGGAAAAAAATACAATCTACGAGGTCCAGAGCGGAGATACCCTATCTGAGATTGCAATTAAAACAGAAATTCCAATGGATAAGATTATCGAACTTAATGCCAATCTCGATAATGAGAACTCAACCATAAGAGTAGGTGATGAGCTTATAGTTACAACGGTTGAGCCTCCAATTTCTGTAGAGAGAACAGAGCAGGAATACATAGAAGAATTCTACGATGAAGATATCCAGTATGTTGATAATGATGACTGGTATACTACAGAGCAGGTAACTTTGCAGCAGCCTTCAGCTGGAAGACGTAACATTGTTGCAAAGATATCATATAAAAACGATAAAGAGGTTGCGCGTGAAGTAATCAAGGAAGAAGTGCTTATGGAGGCGGTTCCTAAGATTGTTGAGCGTGGTACAAAGATACCTCCGTCATACATCAAGCCACTGTCGGGTGGTAGAATGTCCAGTGGATATGGTGGTCGTAAGGCACCTACTAAGGGTGCATCTACCAATCATAAGGGTATTGACTGGGCGACACCTGTTGGTACTGCAATTTATGCATCAAGTGGTGGTGTTGTTACCAAAGCCGGCTGGGGTAGTGGTTATGGTAATGTTGTATATATCAAGCATCCTGACGGTAAAGAGACGAGATATGGACATCTCAGTAAGGTCCTTGTTAGTCCGGGTCAGACCGTAAAGCAGGGCCAGAAGATTGCTCTTAGTGGTAATACAGGCCGAAGTACCGGACCTCACCTTCACTTCGAGATTCGTATCAATGGTGCGGCAGTCAATCCGCTTAAGTATTTGAATTGATGAAAAAGACGGCAGATAATTGCTGGGGGCAGTTATCTGCCGGTTAGTAAGTATTAGCCGGTTGATAGGCGTCAGACAGTTGGAAGTAATCTGCCGACTGGCAGTAGCGGTTGGCCGGGGACTTGAATTTATAAGGGTTGCGTGGTATAATAATCTGAATGTTTGGGGATAGTCGACACGATATATGTGAGGACTTTAGTGATGAAACAATATGCGATCAAGGGCGGATCAGCGCTTGTGGGTGAAGTCGAAATAGGTGGAGCCAAGAATGCGGCATTGGGTATTCTTGCAGCATCTATAATGACTGATGAGACAGTTAAAATAGAAAATATACCGGATGTACGTGATATAAATGTAATGATTCAGGCTATGGAAAGTATTGGCGTTCTTGTTGAAAGAATTGACAGACATACCATTTCGGTAAATGGCCGTAATATTCATACACAGGTTGTGGATGGAGATTACATTAATCGTATTAGAGCATCGTACTATTTGGTAGGTGCACTTCTTGGAAAGTATCATTCGGCAGAGGTAAAGCTTCCGGGTGGATGTAATATAGGAACAAGAGCTATAGACCAGCACCTTAAAGGTTTTAAAGCATTAGGTGCTAAGGATGCAGGAGTGGCATATGGTAATATTGTTGCTCATGCTGATGCTCTTAAGGGAGCACACATTTATCTTGATATGGTAACTGTAGGTGCAACAATTAATCTTCTTTTGGCATCTGTAATGGCTGAGGGAATGACAATTATTGAGAATGCGGCTAAGGAACCACATGTAGTAGATGTTGCCAATTTCCTTAACTGTATGGGAGCGAATATTAAGGGCGCGGGTACTGATGTTATCCGTGTAAGAGGTGTTGAGAGACTCCATGGTACGGAGTATGCAATTATTCCGGATCAGATTGAGGCAGGAACATTTATGTTTGCGGCAGCACTTACTAAGGGAGATGTTACTGTAAAAAGTGTTATTCCTAAGCACCTTGAATCAATAAGTGCTAAGCTTTTAGAGATTGGATGTGAAGTAGAAGAATCTGATGATGCAGTGAGAGTTGTGGCTTCTAAGCCACTTGAGCATACTCATGTTAAGACACTTCCATATCCGGGATTCCCTACAGATATGCAGCCACAGATTACGGTTGCACTGGGACTTGCACAGGGAACAAGTATTGTTACTGAGAGTATATTTGAGAATCGATTCAAGTATGTTGATGAACTTACAAGAATGGGTGCAAGTATTAAGGTAGAGAGTAGTACAGCCATTATTGAAGGTGTTAATAAATATTTAGGTGCCAGCATTACAGCCCCTGACTTAAGAGCAGGAGCAGCACTTGTATTGGCAGCACTGTCAGCAGACGGATTTAGTACAATTGATGATATTGAATATATAGAGCGTGGATACGAAGACTTTGATGTTAAGCTGCAGTCACTCGGGGCGGCTATTGAAGTAGTAGAAAACGATCGCGACTTGCAGAAGTTTAAGCTTAGAGTAGGATGAGTTTTTTAGCGGTATTGTCAATGTAAGTTATTGATATTGAGAACCGAAATAGTGTAGGATTACTTTTTGTCACAAGATTGGGGAAATGGCATATGAGTAGAGTAAATACCGACAAATTATCGCCAGGAATGGTTCTGGAGACAGATGTTTATAATTATAATGACCAGTTGATTCTGCCGGAAGGTCTCGTGCTTAATGAGAAGGCTATCGAGAAACTGGCATATTATGCTGTAACATCTGTAAGAATAAAGGATGAGGTAGGCTCAATACCACAACCTGAGGACACAGAGAGCCCTTATTCAGCAAGAGTAAAGGCTAGTCCTGAATTTAAAAAATTCAAAGAAGACTTTGAGACAACAATCGGTGAGATGTCGAGAATGATTTCCGATGTTGTTGTTAAAAATGCACCGCTTGAAACAGATAAGCTTCTTGAAGATGCTTTCAATCTTCTTCATCCTCCGGGAGGGGATGTTAATATCTTCGATATGGTTCATAATATGCGCCATTATGATGATATTACATTTGCACACAGTCTTAATGTTGGACTTATTTGTAATGTATTTGCCGGATGGCTTGGTCTGTCAGAGGAAGAGCAGAAGCTTGCTACAGAGTGTGGTATTCTCCATGATATAGGTAAATTAAAGATACCTGAGAGTATTATTAAGAAGCCTAAAAAGCTTACAGATGCTGAATATGAGGTAATTAAGACACATCCGTCTGAGGGCTATAAGATATTACAGAGATATGACTTAAATGAGCATGTTAAGAGAGCGTGCCTTATGCATCATGAGAGATGTGATGGTAAGGGATATCCTCTTGGACTTACGGCAGATCAGATAGATTCATATGCTAAGATTGTTGCAATAGCTGACGTATATGAAGCTATGACAGCAGCTCGTAATTACCGCGGAAGCCTGTGTCCGTTCGTTGTTATTGAAGCATTTGAAGAGGAAGGCTTACAGAAGTATGATACTCATATGATTATGACTTTCCTTGAGAATATTGTTAATACATATATGCTTAACAGGGTTGGCCTTAATAATGGTAAGGAAGGCGATATTATCTTTATTAACAAGCAGAGATTATCTCGTCCAACAGTTAAGTGTGGTAATGAGTATATTGATCTTTCCAAGGAAAAAGAACTCAAGATTGATAAGCTTTTATAAGCAGAAAATATAAAGGATTTATGGACCGGTGTTGTGATGATATGATACCGGTCCTTTTTTATAATAACTGGATACATAATGGCTGAGGAATGCCTGATTAAACAAGGGAAATAGATGCCAAGCATTAGTCTTGCGTGGCAGATTTATAAATGATTAGAGGCTATTACATATAGCGGGAAAAGGCAAAATCCGGTTGACAATAACATATATATATTGTATGCTTACTATCGGTATGACAATTCAATATTGTGAAGTTACTCTTATTCAGAGTGGTGGAGGTACATAGGACCTGTGAAGCCACGGCAACCCCTTGGTGTATTCCAATGGAAGGTGCCAACCTGAGCAAGTGCTACCTGATATGAATATATCGGGAGTAATCATTGAACAATAAGAGGATTTGATTATCAAACAACTCGAATCCGCTTATGTCGCGGATTTTTTTATTGCCGGGAACCTTATGGTTCAACATTTCGAAAGGAGAATACAATGAACGAAAAGAAATTATTTACTTCTGAGTCAGTTACAGAAGGACATCCAGACAAAGTCTGTGATATGGTATCTGATGCAATTCTTGATGCATGCTTCGCACAGGATCCAATGAGCCGTGTTGCTTGTGAGACAGCCAGCTGTACAGGTTTCGTGCTTGTAACAGGTGAGATTACAACTAATGCACAGCTTGATATCCCTGCGATTGTAAGAGAGACAGTTCTTGAGATTGGTTACGATGATGGAAAGAAGGGTCTTGATGGTAACTCATGTGCAGTATTTGTTGCACTTGATAAGCAGTCAGCTGATATTGCTATGGGTGTTGATAAGGCTCTCGAGGCTAAGGCAGGTGATCTTAAGGATGATCTTGATACAGGTGCCGGAGATCAGGGTATGATGTTCGGATATGCTACAAACGAGACAGATTCTTATATGCCATATTCTATCGACCTTGCACATAAGCTTGCACTTCAGCTTACAAAGGTTCGTAAGGATGGCACACTTACATATCTTCGTCCGGATGGAAAGACTCAGGTTTCAGTAGAATACGATGAGAATGATAAGCCGGTAAGACTTGAAGCTGTTGTATGTTCTACACAGCATGATGAGGATGTTACACAGGAGCAGATTCATGCAGATATTAAGAAGTATGTATTTGATCCTATTCTTCCTGCTGAGCTTGTTGATGCTGATACTAAGTTCTTCATTAATCCAACAGGACGTTTCGTAATTGGTGGTCCTCACGGTGATGCAGGTCTTACAGGACGTAAGATTATTGTTGATACATACGGTGGAATGGCTCGTCACGGCGGCGGTGCTTTCTCAGGTAAGGATTGTACAAAGGTTGACCGTTCAGCTGCATATGCAGCAAGATATGTTGCTAAGAATATTGTAGCAGCCGGTCTTGCTGATAAGTGTGAGATTCAGCTCTCATATGCTATTGGTGTTGCTGTACCTACTTCTGTTCGTGTTGATACATTTGGAACAGGTAAGATTTCTGATGAGAAGATTCTCGAGGCAGTTCGTGAGAATTTTGACCTTCGTCCGGCAGGAATTATTAAGATGCTTGATCTTCGTCGTCCAATCTACAAGCAGACAGCTGCTTATGGACACTTTGGACGTAACGACCTTGATCTTCCATGGGAGAAGCTTGACAAGGTAGATGCACTTAAGAAGTATCTTTAATCTGATATTGAAAGTTAGTACTTATTTTAGGGCCATTGCTTAGCAATGGCCTTATTTTTGTTATGGCGACGAGGAAGATGGAGTGCATGCTTGCATGCAATGACATCTGACGACCGCTAATCATAGATGTAAACTCGCGAAGCGTGTTACATCTA
>JAGHUN010000049.1 GCA_018064805.1 Candidatus Colinaster scatohippi | reverse complement strand
CTTACACAGTATGTTGCAATCGCAGAGCTTATTAGAGATAAGAATGGTGATTTAGAGCTTTTTGCAAGCAATAGAGAAGATGAAGCAATCCTTATGGATTTTATTATTGAGTTAAATGAATAGTTATAGTCAGATAGATGAATTCCAGAGTGATTTCTATGGGCAGCCATTTTGCATGGCTGCTTTTTTTATGGTGACGTGACCCAGTTGAGCTCGCGAAGCGTGCGGAATATCAACCACCCGCTATGCGGGTGCACGGTGTTTGTTACACAAAAAAATCACCTTTCAGATATATGTGTGAGTCGGCTGTATAAGTGTGAAAAAGGAAAAGCAGCCTACGAAAAGAGGGAAATGGTAGTCTGGAGAAACGGAAAAATGGAAGGCAGCCTACGAAACGTGGAAGGAGGTAGGCCGGAGAAATGGAAAAAGGAAAAGCAGCCTACGCGAAGAGGAAAATGGTAGGCCGGAGAAGTGGAAAAAGGAAAAGTAGCCTACGCGAAAATGGAAATGGTAGGCTGGAGAAATGGAAAAAGGGAAGGTAGCCTACGCGAAAAGGGAAATGGTAGGCCGGAGAAATGGAAAAAGGTAAAGTAGCCTACGACAATAGGAAGTAGGTAGGCGGGAGAAATGGAAAAAGGTAACGCAGCCTACGAAAATAGTAAAATGGTAGGCCGGAGAATTGGAAAAAAGAAAAGTAGCCTACGCGAAGAGTAAAATGGTAGGCCGGAGAAATGGAAAAAGGAAAAGTAGCCTACGCGAAAAGGGAGTTTCACACCGGCCATACCTCATCCGAATCTCTAATTGCACCGTAGGTGCGTAGGAACATCATAGGTGCATCGTCTCTAGCCTATCGTCCGTCCATAGGTCCGTCCATAGGTCCGTCATAGGTCCGTCCATAGGTCCGTCCATAGGTCCGTCATAGGTCCGTAAATAGGTACGTCTTCTCAGGTGTGTTTATAATAGTACACGAAAAAATTTATCGAAAAACGATAAAAAGTTGTTGACAAAGCTAAAAACATCCATTATAGTATGTTTATCGATAAACATTAAATATTTAATGAAACAGTGAAAGTTAATATTATATTATTTGAAAGCCAATGAGGCTATGGAGGATAACGATGAATAAAAATAAAGCAATAGCAAAAATTAACAAGTATGGAAAATATGGTAGCATAATTACGGTAGTGATGATTGTGATTGTCAGCATATTAACTCTGGTAACTTTAGTTGCAGCAGTTGGAACCAAATTTATTCCGGATGATTTGTTCAAGATTAATTTAGGGACTCAGGCTGAAGTGATAATTAATCCATCAGCAATAGATTCCGATGTTGATGCTGCAACATTTGATCAGATTACATATGCTATAAATAGTGGTAAAGTACAGGGTGGGCTTAACCTGGGAGCCGTAAGCATGGAACTTAATACAGCAGAAGTTGTTGGTGACGTAGTTGTATGTAAAACTACAGAAGGGACAGGAGAGTTACACTTGACCAATGTAGGAAATGTACTTTTGCTGGTTGTTGTTTCATTATTGCTTACATTGATTTCGACAATATTTGGATTTAAATTCTGTAAATCAATTGAAAAATGTGAATCGCCATTTGAGGACAATGTTATAAAGAAGATGAGATATATGGCATTTTCGCTTCTTCCATGGGCTGTTTTTTCGTCAATTCCTAAATATGCAGTTAATAATTTGTTTAATAATAATTTAAAGGTTAATCTCACTCTGGATATGAACATTATACTTATTGTGCTTGTTATATTAGCGCTGACTGTTGTATTTAAGTATGGTGCAATACTTCAGCAGGAATCAGATGAGACTTTATAGGAGGTACATATGGGTAAGATTATTTTGCGTTTAGATAGAATGATGGCAGACCGTAAGATGAGTCTTAATGAGTTATCTGAAAAGGTTGGGGTATCTAATGTAAATTTATCAAAGATGAAAACAGGGAAAATAAGTGCCATAAGATTTTCTACATTAGAAGCGATCTGTGATGTGCTTAACTGCCAGCCGGGAGATATTTTAGAATATGACCCTAATGCAGTGTCCGAAAACAACGAGGAATAATAAATTATTATAATATCGCTGCTAGATTTGTATAATATAGAACTATCTTCAATTGATTATATGTGCGCGTATATATGTTTGGAAATTGCACGAAGCATATATACGCGTAGTTTATTTTGATAAGAAATGGAATGCGTTGGAAAGTTAAACTTAATGTTTCAGTTAGAAGGCTGCTTACTCCATAAATAGCAGTAGGCCTGAGTCCTTGCAGCAAAGTGCTCTTTTTTCAAAAGCTCACGAACCTGTTTACGGTCAAACCATCCGGCTTCTATCTCTTCTACAGTAGAAGAACTTGGCTTGAAATTACCTGAAGCAGTTCCCACAATACATACATTCTTTTCATTGGAAAAACCTACAGCTCCATAGCTTTCGGGAATAATATCATCAACTGTGTCAAGTGCAAGACCGGTCTCTTCATGTAATTCTCGGGTTGCGGCATCAAGAGGTGATTCACCTGGATCGATTAGTCCGGCAGGGAAATTATAAACCCAGTCATTTACAGCCAGACGGAACTCACGATTAAGCAGAATATGTTCATCAGATGCATCATGCATAATTAGGACCACAGAGTCGACTGCACTGTCAGAAAGAGCAGTAGCATCAGTCAGGTCATTGTTACGACTAATAATTTCATATACTTTTTTCTTTTTATCTACCGTCTCATATGTAAGGTCATATCTTGTAATATAATGTCCGGCTTCTTTTTTTTCTATTGAAGTAAGTCTCATAATTATTTTAATACCTATATGTTGATTAAATTATTGGCTCAAACTTAATAATTACTTAACTCCGGGTGTGAATTCCGTAACAAATACTGAACCAAAGGTTGGAGTATGGAAAACAGGAGTATCGCTTCCAAAAGCATGGAAATATACATACTGCGAGGTGATATTTATATCGCAGTAGATTCCAGGATAAATTGTTTCGTTGTTCATGCCGTCGGTTGTCATTCTTTTTAATGCTGCATCGGAAGAAGACGAGTCAAGCTGATAATAAATCATATCTCCGTATACATTAAAGGCGTCTACTCGGTCTGTTGTAAGTGTTATATCTTCACCGGTCGTGATACTGTATCGGTGTAACTGATAATTGGTTTTTAGATCTATATAATATACATAGCCATTCTGAAAAACAGGATTATACATTGGTCGCTCGTATAATACTGTATCGTTTTCACTTAAAGTCTCAAAAGAATGAAGGAACATATCCTCTGAAGCTCCGGCATAATAAATATATCCGGTGTCTACAGAAGCGGGAGATACCATATTTTTGATAACCTGATGGTTGTTCTTTTTATCAATACTTATACAATCAATATCTGTGCCACTTGGATCGGTGTAATGCTGGTAATACAGATTGTTGCCACTAAGCGCAACTATTCCTACAGGATCCTGGGTATAGGCTATGCTTTTGCCTCCATTTTTTTTCATACTGTACATACCTGTGGCCTTTCTTACATATCCAAGGCCACTGCCGGATGATTTGCCCGAAAGAGTGTAATAGATCCTTTCCTTATCCACATTAAGAGACTGACCGGCTACAGAGCTGATCTTTTTTACTTTGCTTTCATCCGGATTCATAGAGTAGATTGCACCGCCATCATAGGGATTGGCAAAATACACAGTACCATCCTGCTCGCAGTATAGCCCCTTGTTATTGAGGTTGCCGGGAGTGTTACCGGTTGTAAATGAGTCGTTTTTATGAACACCACCGGTTAACCTTGCAAGGAGTAAGAGGCAGAGGATAAGTACTATTACTGATATGGTTATAATTGCTGCTCGTATATTTTTCATTTTTATCTCTCACTAAATCTCGTGTTTGGTATTTTAAATATGTATATTAATTATAGCCTTTAGAGTGTATGCTATCAAGAAAAAGATGCTGGGACGATATGGCCTGTATTGTAGTTTTTTCGCTTGAAAAAACATAGAAAAATAATAAATTTGAGTTTTGTCCGTGGGCATAATGATGTATACTAATATAGTTAGGGTAAAATACCTTTAATATACTGAAATGAGGACTATTTGTAATGGATATTAAGCAGTACAGAGATCAGATTAATTCGCTTGATGAGCAGATTGTAGCGCTTATTGAGAAAAGAATGGATGCAGCATCAGGAATAGGTCTTGAGAAAAAAAGACAGGGACTTCCTGTATTTGATGTTGTGCGTGAGGCGGAGAGAATAGAGACGGTAAAGTCACTTACGAAAAACAACCTATACAGAGAGCATATTGGCAACATTTATCGAAATATTATGGATGAGACTAAAATTGTTGAGCAGAAGCTTATTGATATGGAGTAGTTATGAGAGAAAATGAATTAATTGTCTATAAGAATTTTGAAGATGGCGGACTTCTTCATGATATGGCTTTTCTTATGGAGCATTATAAGGATGAATATTATTATAAAGAGGATTTACAGACTCTTTTTTATGATTGTATGCATAGTCTGCTTGAGATGGCGGGTAATCACGGATTTTCAGGGAATTTGTGGCACTGTTATCTGACTAATCTGCTTGTTAATAATGAGAATAGCTATAGCCGTTCAACAGAGATAGTTGGAAATATCAGCGGAACAATCAATGATGCGGTACTGCATGATATTAAGATTTTTAAAGAATTTTATGATTATGATTTCTCAGATATGGTTTTAGAACTTAATCTGTCGGGTTTTGAGCTTATTCAGAATTATAAGGCTTCTACGGAGGAGAGTAAGGTATATAATGACAGAATTAGAAAAAGAATCTGTACACTTGCTGAGAAATTCTGTAAAAACAACACACCAGAGGAGATGAAGGATACGCTTACAGAGTTCTATCATGACTATGGTGTTGGAAAGTTTGGACTTCATAAAGCTTTCAGAGTTACACATAATGAAAAGGACGAGACAGAGATTGTGCCAATTCTTAATATTGCGCATGTTAATCTTGACGATCTGGTAGGCTATGAGATTCCAAAATCAAAGCTTATCGAAAATACTGAGGCTTTTGTAAGTGGCAGAAAGGCAAATAACTGTCTTCTTTTCGGTGACGCCGGAACCGGTAAATCCTCTTCAATTAAGGCTATAGCCAATGCATATTATGACAGAGGTTTGAGAATCATAGAGATATATAAGCATCAGTTTAAGGATCTTAATGATGTTATTGCTCAGATTAAGAATAGAAATTATAAATTCATCATATATATGGATGATTTAAGCTTTGAAGAATTTGAAATAGAATACAAATATCTTAAAGCTGTTATTGAGGGCGGACTTGAGAAAAAGCCTAAAAATGTGCTTATTTATGCTACATCCAACAGAAGACATCTTGTTAATGAGAAGTTCTCGGACAGAGAAGACTCAATGCATATAAATGATACTATGCAGGAAAAAATGTCACTAGTGTCACGTTTTGGATGCACAATTTATTTTGGTTCTCCGGAAAAGAAGGAATATCAGAATATTGTTAAGGTCCTGGCAGATCGAAATAAAATTAATATGCCTGAAGAAGAATTGTTGGCGGAAGCTAATAAGTGGCAGGTTGCACACGGAGGATTATCCGGAAGAAGTGCACAGCAGTTTATAGATTATTTGCTTGGTAAAGAACAGTAATATTGGCTTTAATTTATTTTAAGAAGAGCATGGTAGGGGAAATGTATGGCTACAAAATTATTTGCTGCAATAGATGTCGGTTCATATGAACTGAATCTTAAAATATTTGAATTTGGCGTAAATGGGATGAAGATTATCGATTCTGTCGGATACCGTCTTGATTTGGGATCTGACAGTTATTCGACAGGTAAAATACCGGCTCAAAAGGTAGCGGAACTCATTAGAATTCTTAATGAATTTTCAAGAATAATGAAAGGGTATCATGTATCCGATTATAAGGCATACGGAACATCAGCTATCCGTGAGACCACTAATACAAGTATCCTGATTGATCAGATTGAGCAGAGAACAGGAATTCATATTGATGTATTGAGCAATTCTGAGCAACGTTTCCTTGATTATAAGGCGATTGCCAGTAAGGGCAAGGATTTCCTGACAACAATAGAGAAGAGTACAGCTATAGTTGATATAGGTGGTGGAAGTATACAGATTTCGCTTTTCAATAAGGATAAGCTTGATGTTACGCAGAATATTAAACTGGGTATTATCAGGTTGTATGAGAGACTTAGAACTATCGGTGTTAAGCCTTCAAGATATGAAGAGATATTAAATGAAATGATTGGAAGTCAGCTTTCTGTTTTCCAAAGATTATATCTTAAGAATAGAAAGATTGATAATCTAATTATCGTTGATGATTATCTGTCTCCTATTACGTGGAATCGAACGAAGGATTCAGATACTCCGGGATTTATTTCGGCAGAGAGGTTTAATTCCTTTTTTCAAAGAATTAAAGATCTGAATCCGCTTGAGTTCTCGAGAAAATACAGTATTCCTGTAGAGAACAGAGATCTGGTTTTTGTTGCATCAGCACTTATGCGTAATATTGTGGATATAACAGGTGCCAAGCAGATTTGGGCGCCGGGTGCAACTATTACTGATGGTATTGCATATGAATATGGTGAAAAAAAGAAGCTGATTACCTTCGATCATGATTTTGAAGAGGACATTATAGCCTGTGCAAGAAACTCAAGCCGGAGATATATGGGGGATGATAAGAGAAGTCAGACTCTTGAGAATATAGCTCTTACAATTTATGACGGCATGAAGAAGTGTCATGGACTTGGAAAAAGAGACAGATTGATTCTTCGCCTTGCTACAATTCTTCATGATTGTGGTAAATATGTTAGCTTATATAATCTGTCAGAATGTAGCTACGATATTATTATGGCGACTGAGATAATTGGCCTTTCACACAAAGAAAGAGAGATTCTGGCTAATGTGGTTAAGCATAATCATGCCTTTTTAGATGTTGATGCTGATCGAGGCGGTATTATTATGAATGACGAGCAGTCTTATATGCGAACTGCCAAGCTTACAGCAATTCTTAGGCTGGCTAATGGCCTTGATAAGAGTCAGAAGCAGAAGTTTGGTGATATTAAGGCATCGCTTAAGGATGATAGACTTGTTATCACTGTCAGAACAGATAAGGATATTACTTATGAGAAAAGTATCCTTAAAAAGAGAGCAGATTTCTTTGAAGAGATTTTCAATGTAAAGCCGGAAATTAATCATATATCAAAAACGAAAAGGTGAAATGTATGGGGAAATTACAATTAGATGATTCCAATAATTATTGGAATAGGGAATTAAGTTGGATACAGTTTAACAGAAGAGTTCTGAGTGAAGCCATTGATAAGGAAATACCACTTTTTGAAAGGATTAAATTCTTATCAATTACAGCATCTAATCTTGATGAATTTTTTATGATTCGTGTTGCATCGCTTAAGGATATGGATAATGCAGGATATAAGAAGCCTGATATATCAGGTATGACTCCTAAGCAGCAGCTTAAGAAATTAAATGTGGCAACGCATGAAATCGTTGATGAGCAGTATAGTGCATATAATATGCTTCAGAAGGAACTAGGTAAGGTAGGGATTAACCTTGTAAGAGATTTATCAGTTCTTAACAAGAAGCAGAGCGAGTATGTGGACAGATTCTATAATGATTATGTATATCCTGTACTTACGCCAATGGCAGTAGACAGTTCAAGACCGTTCCCACTTATAAGAAATAAGTCACTTAATATTGGTGCACTTGTAAGAAGGAAGGGCGATGAGAATGCCGAGGCTGAGTTTGCTACAGTTCAGGTTCCCGGTGTGCTTTCTCGTATTGTTGAATTACCGGGCGAAGGCGGTACAAGAACAATTGTGCTTCTTGAGAATATAATAGAGAAAAATATTGATTCTCTTTTTCTTAATTATGATATACTTGCAACCTGTCAGTTCAGAATAATGCGTAATGCAGATCTTGAGATTGATGAGGACGAAGCAGAAGACCTTCTTAAGGAGATTGAAAAGCAGATTAAAAAGCGCCAGTGGGGTGAAGCCATAAGGCTGGAACTCCAGGCGGGAACGGATGAAAAACTTGCGGAAATTCTTAAGTCTGAGCTGATGATTAAAAAGGATGATATCTATAATATAGATGGTCCGCTTGATTTAACATTCTTGATGAAAATGTATGGTCTTGATGTAGACACTTCCATGAAGGCACCATCTTATAAACCGCAGATAGTGCCTGAGGTATATGTGGCAGAGGATATTTTTGAGGCAATAAGGAATCAGGATATTCTGATGCACCATCCATATCAGACATTTGAGCCTGTTGTGAATTTTGTAAAACAGGCCAGTGTGGACCCAAATGTTCTGGCTATTAAACAGACATTATACAGGGTTAGCGGTAATTCGCCTATTATTGCAGCATTAGCGCAGGCAGCCGAGAATGGTAAGCAGGTTACGGTACTGGTTGAATTAAAGGCGAGATTTGATGAAGAAAATAATATAGTTTGGGCAAAGAAGCTTGAGCATGCAGGATGCCATGTTATTTATGGACTTGTTGGCCTTAAAACGCATAGTAAGATTACACTTGTAGTAAGGCAGGAAGAGGACGGCATTCGTAGATATGTTCATCTTGGAACAGGTAACTATAATGATTCAACAGCAAAGATTTACACAGATGTGGGTCTGTTTACATGTAAGGAAGCTTACGGCGAGGATGCAACTGCAGTATTTAATATGCTTTCCGGTTACTCTGAACCTGCAAGCTGGAATAAGTTAAGTGTTGCTCCGCTGTGGCTTAAGGATAGATTCCTTTATCTTATCGGAAGAGAAAAAGAGAATGCCGAGAATGGAAGAACAGCAAAGATTATTGCCAAAATGAATTCTTTGTGTGATCCGGATGTTATCAATGCATTATACGAGGCGAGTGCAGCAGGTGTTAAAATTGATTTGATTGTAAGAGGTATATGCTGCCTTAAGGTTGGAATCCCCGGAATAAGTGAGAATATAACCGTTCGGTCAATTGTAGGTAACTATCTGGAGCACAGTAGAATATTCTATTTTGAGAATAATGGTAAGGGCGAGTATTATTGCGGAAGTGCTGACTGGATGCCAAGAAATCTTGAGAGACGTGTTGAGATAATATTCCCTGTTGAACAGGATGATTTGAAGGAAAAGCTAAAACATATACTAAAGGTAGAGCTTGATGATACACGTAAAGCACATAATATGCAACCTGACGGTTCGTATACCAAAGCAAAAAAATCTAAAAAGGTTTTGAATTCACAAGATGTTTTCTGCGAAGAAGCAGAGAAAATTGCTAAAAAAGCTCTGGAAGGAACAGAGGAAGCGGATGTCTCCGTGACCAGAAGATTTATTCCTGAAGTTCATGTGGAATAGGGATAGCTTACCCTTGAAATACATGTGGAATAGGGCGTATTTTACTCCTGAAATGCATGTGGAATAGGGAATAAAGCAGTTAATTTAGGGTTAAAAAGAAAAAAGAAAAGGATTATAGAATGAAGAAAATAATATTAGCATCTGCTTCACCCAGAAGAAGTGAGCTGCTTAGCCAGGTTGGTATTGGATTCACTGTTCAGGCTGCAAAAGGGAAAGAAATAACTTCGAGAACAAAGCCTGAAGAGGTGGTAAAAGAATTATCTTATCAGAAAGCGCGTGAAATCTATGATAAGGGTAATAGAGATGCCATTGTTATAGGTGCGGATACAATTGTATATCTGGAAGGAAATATACTTGGTAAGCCGGCAGATAAAAATGATTGGCGTGGTATGCTACAGGATCTTCAGGGTAAAGGTCATCATGTATTTACCGGTGTTTCCATTATCTGGTGTGGCGATGATAACAATACACATGTACTCAGCTTTGAAGAGGACACAAAGGTATATATTCATTCAATGGATGATAGAGAAATTGACGAATATATATCTATTGGTGAAGCAATTGATAAAGCCGGCGGATATGGAATTCAGGGATATTTTGCCAAGTATGTTGAGCGCATAGAGGGTGATTATAATAATGTTGTAGGATTACCTGTGGCAAAGTTATATCAGGAGCTAAAGAAGCTGGAGCTTGTATAGCAAAGAAATCTGTTTTTATAGAAGCTAAAGAAGTTCGAGGCTTGCTCAACGTATACTTTGTTGCTGCAAGGAAATTGTTTTTAATTTAAATGTGGGGGTAGTATATGGATAATTATGATAATAAGGTACTTGATGTTTTTTTAGAAAAGCAATTGCAACTATTTCCGGAAGAGGTTGCTTTTGATAGAGAAGAGGCAGCAGAGTTTCTCAACGAGTGTTTTGCAGTTGTAGTTAATTCTCCAAAGGAAGTCTGGCAATATTTTGAAGAAGCCGAAGTGGACATGGAAGGCGCGGATATTGAAGGAATTCTGGAAGCTGACGAGGTGTTTGAAATCGGTGATGGAAGGTATCTTATAGTTGAAGGTTGATAGCTGTGCTACTTTTTATAATAATCTGAATCTGATGTATATGGTGGCAGAGACTGAAGGATAATGAGTATGGATTTTAGCGATAAGAAAAAAAGGACAATATTGATGATTGATGACGTGGCGCTTAACCATGTCACAGCGAGGGATGTTCTTGGGGACGAGTATGAGCTTTTGACTGCAAAATCTGCAAAGGAAGGTTTTAGAATACTTGAAGAAGTAATCCCGGATCTTATATTACTGGATATTATTATGCCGGAAATGAATGGTATGGAAATGTTGGCATTACTTAAAAAGACGCCACTGTATAATACAATTCCCGTAATATTTCTTACTGCGGATACAAGCCCGGAAGCAGAGGTTGAAGGATTTAATCTGGGTATTGTAGATTATATAACTAAACCGTTTATACCAACTGTTATGCGTAAGCGCATTGAGACTCAGATAAATCTGGCTGATTACGAGCGTTCTCTGGAGGAGAAAGTAGAAAGTAAAATGGCTGAGATGGAGCAGATGTACGACCTTATAGCGACAAGCTTTGCCGGACTTGTTGAGTCCAGAGATGGTGTCACCGGTGGACATCTGAAGAATACATCAATTTATTTTGCTGCATTTATATCACATTTGAAAACTTTGCCGAATTACAAAAAAGAGCTATCGGCTTCGGTTGTGAAAAAAGCAGTCAGGTCAGCACCTCTTCATGATGTGGGGAAGATAGCAATTAAGGATGCTGTTTTGCAGAAGCCTGCTCAGCTTACTGATGAAGAGTTTGGGCAGATGAAATCGCACGCTATTATAGGTGGAGAAATTTTTGAGTATCTTGAAAGCAAAATACCTGATAAGGAGTTTGCCCACATCGCGGGGCAGATTGCAAAATATCATCATGAGCGATATGACGGAAGTGGATATCCATGTGGACTTAAAGGCGAAGAGATACCGCTTGTAGCAAGAATAATGAGCATTGTTGATGTATATGATGCATTAACATCAAGACGTCCATATAAAGAACCTTTCTCCCATGAAAAGGCGCTGGAGCTTATAGCGGAGGGAAGAGGAAGTCAGTTTGATCCTAAACTGGTTGACGATTTTATGAATATTTCCAATGTTATTAAGGAATGCTTAGTAGCTAAGGAAGATATGATTAAGGAACGCGAATTTTATATTAAGAAATGATGATTGTGGCTGCCGGAATATATTTTTCCGGCAGCTGTATTTGTGTAGCATCTTTTAATATACCCCCTGCTATGCAGGGGGACCACGATTGCTTTAGCTTACAGCAAAAAAACCTCCAATGATATAATTACTTCGGTTCGC
>JAGHUN010000016.1 GCA_018064805.1 Candidatus Colinaster scatohippi | reverse complement strand
TATATATCATCCGGACATTGTTCCATGTTAGAATATCCAAGTGAATACCCCTAATGGAAAAATGAATACCCTTTGGTAGTATTACATTCAGGGTTTTACTACGATTTTACTACATTACACGGCGGAGTTGTGCCGCACTTTGCGTAGTTTTGGAAAAATGTAGTATTTTTTGGAGTGAAAAAGTAAAAATGTGAAAGTCGCAAAATGCGCGAGCAATGAGGAAAGCGCCCATTATGCTTGCATAAATGGACATTTGACGAATAGCGCGTCACCGAACAATAGTGAGGTACGGCATCTGAAATGGAGAAAATGAAGTGATAAAAGTTTTGTTTGTCTGCTGGGGCACTCCACTAACATTGACCTAGAAGTACTGTATTTACAATGGTTTCGAGCATTTGAGCAAATATTTGCACCTCATTTGCACCTTTAAGATGATGAGAAATAAAACAAAATAAAAAGCAAATTAGGAGTGATAATTCTAATGATAAAAGTATTATTTATCTGCCACGGCAACATTTGCCGTAGCACAATGTGCCAGAGCGTGATGGCATACCAGGTTCGTCAGAAAGGACTGGAGGACATATTTGAAATAGAGTCAGCAGCAACCAGTAGGGAGGAGATTGGTAATACGCCGCATTACGGTACGGTTGGTAAGCTGCGACAGGTTGGAATTCCACTTGTGCCACATAGGGCAGTACAGATGACACCAGCAGATTATGATTATTATGATTTCCTCATCGGAATGGACGACTGGAATATCAAGAATATGACAAGAATTGCCGGAGGAGATCCGGAAGGCAAGATTTTCAAGCTGTTACAGTTCGCCAATAGTAGCAGAGACATTGCAGATCCATGGTATACTGGCAACTTTGATGAGACATATAATGATATTCTTGAGGGCTTGGAAGGTTTTTGGAAGTATCTCAGGGCTGAGAAGTATATATAATCAGTTTTTATTAGATGTGCCCATACCTGTGACATAAGCCATATGAAGATGTATAGTAATCAGAAATATCAAACAGAAAAATAATTTTCTAGAAAAAGAGGCTAATATGTATCGAGAACTAACAGAAAAAATGCTTGATTTTATAGAGAAATCGCCATCATGTTATCACGCTGTGGATAATATTGCGAAGATGTTGGATGGATTTACATGTCTTAAGGAAGAAGAGGATTGGAAGCTTCAAAAGGGCGGTAAATACTATGTGATTCGCAAGGACTCATCAATTATTGCTTTTAAAGTGCCAACAGATGATTTCACATCAGTATATATTGCTGCTGCCCACAGTGATTCGCCCTGCTTTAAGATTAAGCCTAATCCAGGAATGGAAGCAGCTGGTGCATATGCTGTAATTAATACAGAGAAATATGGTGGGAGCATTATGTCAACCTGGATGGACCGCCCGCTATCTGTAGCAGGCCGTGTTATTACTAAGGTTAACGGAGAATATGTTACGAAACCGGTTAATATAGATAGAGATCTTCTGCTTATACCTAATGTTGCCGTACATATGAACAGAGATATTAATGATGGGTACAAATTCAATGCGCAGGTAGATATGCTTCCGCTTTTTGGTGAAGCATCATCTAAGGATAAAATGAATAAGCTTGTCGCAGAGGCCGCGGAACTGTCAGAAGAAGATATACTCGCGTCGGATTTGTTCCTTTATATAAGGGAAAAAGGCACAATCTGGGGTGCAGATAATGAGTTTATTTCATCAAGAGCCCTTGATGACCTGCAGTGTGCTTATGCAATTACCAAAGGCTTTATTGATGCCTCACAGTCACCTGATAAGCTTTCGCTCTGTTGTGTATTTGATAATGAAGAGGTAGGAAGTCTCACATCGCAGGGAGCGGATTCAACATTTCTTGAGGATACCCTTAGAAGAATTAATTCTGCGCTTGGATATGACGATGCTAACCTGCTTAAAGCCATTTCTAAAGGATATATGATTTCAGCTGACAATGCTCATGCTGTGCATCCAAATCATCCGGAATATGCGGATCCGACTAATAAGCCGGTAATTAATGGTGGTATTGTGATTAAATATAATGCAAATCAGAAGTATACAACGGATGCATTATCAGAGGCTATGTTTAGAGATATATGTAAAAAAGCAGGTGTTCCCGTTCAGACTTATGTAAACCGTTCTAATATAGCCGGAGGTTCTACACTCGGTAATCTGTCTAACAGACATGTATCAATTAAGACGATAGACATTGGTTTGCCACAGCTTGCAATGCATTCAGCATATGAAACGGCAGGAATAAAAGATACTAAATATCTGATTGATGCAATGATAGAATATTTTGGTTAACATAATAAATGATACAAATAGATGATATTAACAATCCAAAACTTGATATTTTTTCCAAACTGTCGGAAAATCAGCTGGCGCATTACTATGAGCCAAATGGAGGTCTGTTTCTTGCTGAGAGTCTGAAAATACTTGAAAGAGCTATTAATGCCGGATATGAACCGGTATGTGCCCTAATAGAAGATAGACTGCAGTCTGAAGTGGAGGTTTATCTTAATAATTATCCGACGGCAACTGTATATGTGGCATCTTTTGAGACATTGAAGGAAATTACGGGCTATCATATGACAGGTGGTGTGCTGTGTGCAATGAAGAGGAGAAAGTTGCCGACGGTAGATGATATTTGCCGGAACGCAAAAAGACTGGCGGTCCTTGAAGATGTAGTTAATCCCACTAATGTAGGTGCTATTTTCAGGAATGCAGCAGCGCTTGGAGTTGACGGAATTCTATTGTCGCCGGGATGTTGTGACCCATTGTATAAGAGGGCTATTCGCGTCAGCATGGGAACGGTTTTTCAGATTCCCTGGACTATAATTGATAAAAAGGAAAATTCGTGGCCGGGAATAATAATGAATGATCTTAAAAAGATGGGATTTGCCACAGTTGCAATGGCGCTTGATGACAGGGCTACAACTATAAATAACAAAGCCCTCAGAGCGGAAGAAAAAATAGCAATTCTTCTCGGCTCGGAGGGTTATGGATTAACTGATGCAACATTGTCAGAATGCGATTATACTGTAATGATTCCTATGTGCAATGGCGTAGATTCGTTGAATGTAGCAGCGGCCAGTGCGCTGGCTTTTTGGGAACTCTGCCAAAAGGATTAATCTTATTAATTCATATTGCTGATAGTAATGGTATTATACGGAATTTTAATATTATTCTTGGCAAATTCTTCAATAATCTGTTTACGAATATCACTGCATGCCTGGAAGTTGTCATCCAGAGTCTCGGTCCACACAGTTGTTTTAAGAACTACTCCATTAGGTGTGTATCTATTAATAAGCACCTTCATTTTAGCTTCATTGAGTGTAAGGTCATGTTTAATACAGAGCTTTTTAATTATTGAACATGCCTTATCCACGTCTGAATCATATGCAATCTCAACCTCAAGGAAATTACCGACATTAGCTGTATAATTAGTATTTACAATAACTGAGTTGTCCATAACATTATTAGGAACGATAGCTGATTGCCCATCGAAGGTTCTTATAACAGTATGGCGAATTGTAACATCCATAATTATACCTTCAGCTATAATATTGCTGCCGTTGAGCACCTTAATTTTATCGCCAACATTGTACGGCTTGGTGATGGATATAGAGAAACCGCTGATTACATTGCTAAGAGCCTGTTGTGCAGCAAATGTAGCAATGGCAATAATAAGTGTACTGCTTTGCAGAATAACAGTGCTGACGTCCTTGGTGAAATCAAAAAAGGACAGAATGTAATATATTGATATAGTAATTAGTACCACATCTATAAGACTTCTGAAAAATTTAAGGTGTATTCCATTATTTCGCTTATATAATTTATTGAAGACAATGTGAGAAATTAGTCCGATAATGAAAATGACTAAAATTCCACCTCCAATTTGTAGTGCTACTTTTATTAATGGTGTCATATTGTTAAGTTGAATCCTCTCCTATGTTAAATATTGTAGAACAGTTATATAATACTAATTTTTCTTATTTTATCATCTCATAAGGTTGGTAGTAAACATCAACCTATGATATTATAGTCATAGTCATTATTCACGTTATGTGTAATTGGGAGGTTATATGGCAAGGGTATTGGTATTTTTTGGAGAAGGTTTTGAGGAAATAGAGGCACTTACGGTTGTTGATTTGGTAAGAAGAGCCGGAATTGATATTTCAATGGTGTCTATAGATGGTAGTAAAAAAGTTACCGGTTCGCATGGAATATCAGTTGATATGGATGAGTCGATTTATGATATAAGTTTTGATGAGGCACAGATGATTGTTCTTCCGGGTGGTATGCCCGGCACAAGGAATCTGGAGGCTAATGATGATCTTATGCGTAATGTTGATGATTTCTGTAGTTCAGGAAAATATGTTGCAGCCATTTGTGCGGCACCAACTATACTCGGTCACAGAGGTCTGTTAGTTAATAAAAAAGCTTGTTGTTATCCGGGAATGGAGGAACAGCTCCAGGGAGCAACTGTTACTAAGGATAAGGTAACTGTTGCTGATAAGATTATTACAAGTCGTGGACTTGGAACAGCAATTCCTTTTGCTCTTAAGATTGTAGAAGTGCTGACGGATAAGGATACAGCAGATAAGCTTTCTTCAGCTATCGTTTTCAGAGTATAGATTTGAACAGAATACGAGGATTATTATGAAAAAAAGAGCAATTGCCGTGCTGCTTATGGCAACTACAGCCATGTATTTGACAGCCTGTTGGTCCGAAAAAGCAGTAGAGGTTGATGACAACGGAATATTTGAGTTTGCGGCAGCAGCCGAGACAGCAACGGAGGATTCTACAGGTGCTGAGACAGAGGAAGAAGTTGCAGGTGATGCAACATATGTCAAACCAATTGCATTTGTATATGATCTGGCTAATCCGACGGACGGCGAATTATATGCATCATTTAATATAAGCGATCTTAATACAGAGACCGGAGAATTGACATTTAAGGCATATTCTTTAGACTTGTATGATGCACAGCAGATTTCAATGTTACAGCAGGGTGATATACTAATCTATGAGAATAGAGAAATTATTGTTGATAACATCGAGGTTAAAGACGGAGAGCTGTATGTAAATGGTGGTATTGAGGATGGTGGATGTATACTTGTAGGCTATGAAGGTGGAACATATATTAGCCGAGGAGTAGATGATATTGCAACATATTCTGAGATAGGAACACTTACATTAACCGTAAGCGAGAGTACACATATAAGTGATAGCTACAGGAATCCAAATGCGCCTGTAGAAGTTGGTTACGATGAGATTCAGAATTATATTAAGAGCCTAGATGGTTCGGAAGCTGTTTTCTCATATTATTGCACAACAGTACAGGTATCAGGCGGTAAGATTGTAAATATTACAAGACATTGGATGCCATAGAAAATTGACAGATTAGCTAATAAAAGGAGGCAATATGAGATATTCATATAAAACAAAAGGAACATGTTCGCAGGTAATTAATTTTGATATTAATGATAATGTTATTACAGACATAGAATTCATTGGTGGATGTAATGGTAATCTTAAAGCTATTTCGAAGCTTTGCGATGGTATGACAGTAGAAGAGATAGAGGGTAAGCTTCTTGGCAATTTGTGTGGTTTTCGTGATACATCATGTGCCGATCAGCTTGCTAAGGCAGTAAGAGAAGCGGCTAATGCTTAGTGGTTAACATAATAGAAAGAGGCTCGGAGTTAATTCCGAGCCTCTTTTTTATTGCAGTTACAGTTACAGCTTCCGCTTGATGGGCAACCCATACAATGTCTGCCTTTCTTTTTTTCCTTGTACATATATCTGATTGCAAGTCCCAAAAGGGTAAGGACTATCAAAATAATAATTATATTAATCATATTTGCTCCAATCGTTTAATTAGATTATGCTGTCAATTTAATACCTAAATATGAAAAAGTCAACATGCGCAGAATTCATTCTGTTTATTCAAAAAGCCCCTTTAATATGTTATATTTGTAATGTTATGAAGAATAAGACTTTTATAATCATTTTTTTGACAATTTTATTAGGTGGACTTGCCTTTGTTGCGACGGCAAATATAGTGATTGACCCAATATTTCATTATCATGCACCGCTTAAGGGTGTGTCATACAAATTAGATGATGAGCGATACCAGAATAATGGTATTGTGAAGCATTTTGATTATGATGCAATTATTACAGGGACATCCATGACTGAGAATTTTAAGACATCTCAGTTAGATAGTCTTTTTGGAACTAAATCCATTAAGACGTGTTTTATGGGCGGTTCATATCTTGAAATCAGCGATAATATAAGGACTGCACTTGAATATAATCCTCAGATAAAGCTGGTTGTCAGGGCTACGGATCAATTCGATATTATCAATGACCCGAATAAGCATCCGAGTACAGATCCGGAAACAACATTTGAATACCCTTGGTACATCATTGATAATAATCCCTTCAATGATGTTGAATATGTGCTTAATAAGTCTCTTTTTTCAGATACACTTAATAATCTTAAAGCGACACTTACTCATACACCGTCAACAACCTTTGATGAGTATATGAATTGGGAAAGTAATTATACCTTTGGCAAAGCGACTGTTTTGTCTACATACGCGCGCCCGGAAATAACCGGTGAAAATGTGTCTATATCGGAGAATGAACGAAGTCTTCTTACGGCAAATGTTCAGCAGAATATCATTGATTTGGCAGAAGATTATCCGGAAGTAACTTTTTATATATGGATTCCACCATACAGCGTATGCTATTACGACCAGGAGATACGTGCAGGAAAGCTCCTAAGAGATTTGGATGCAATGGAGACAGAAATCCAAATGCTGGTTGATATTCCTAATATAAGATTGTATGGATTTGCTGACAGAGAAGACATTGTTACGAATCTTGATTTGTATAAAGATGTAATTCACTATGATTCATCTGTTAATGAAGAAGTCCTCAATTGTATGGCAGAAGGTAAGGGACTTCTTACTGTGGATAATTATGAATCATATATGAAAAAAGTACGTGATTTCTATATTAATTATGACTATGATTCTATATACGAGTAGAATGTTAACCGGATAAAACCGGAGAGAGGAGCAGGATGCTCTTTAATTCTTATTATTTTATTCTATATTTTTTACCTGTTGTGCTGTTGTGCTATTATTGCGCTCACAAATTCGGTTTACATAAAGTGGCGTTGGCTGTTTTATCTATAGCATCATTTGTGTTTTATGCTTACGATAATATTTATTATTTGGCCCTGCTTGCAGGTTCAATTCTTGTAAACTGGTTGGTTGCCTATTTAATTAATAGACAAAAAGGAAGTGAAGTGCCTATAAAGAAGGTATTAATGATTGCAGGTATTGTCATTGATGTGGCAGTAATTTTTGTTTTCAAATACTATGATTTCTTTATTGAAAATATGAATGCACTGTTTAAGGCGGACTTCAATTTGCGTCATATTATATTACCACTTGGTATCAGTTTCTTTACATTCCAGCAGATTTCATACCTTGTGGATACTTATAGGGGAGAGACAGCGGATTACAGCTTTATTGAATATGTTGCATTCGTGTCTTTTTTTCCACAACTTGTAGCAGGACCGATTGTGCTTCACAGTGAGTTAATTACACAGTACAGAGATGAAAGCAGATGGAAAATATCTTCAGAGAATTTTGCAAATGGATTATATGTCTTTGCGATGGGTTTATTCAAAAAGGTGATAATTGCTGATAAATTCGGTCAGGTAGTTACCTGGGGCTGGGCAGATATTTCTTCGCGCACAAGTATGGATATGTTTCTTGTGATGCTTTTCTATACCTTTCAGTTATATTTTGATTTCAGTGGCTACTGTGATATGGCGATTGGTATAGCAAGATTATTTAATCTGGAATTGCCGGTTAATTTCAATTCGCCGTATAAGGCAGTATCTATTAATGATTTCTGGAAGAGATGGCATATGACACTTACCAGATTCCTTACCAATTATATTTATATTCCGCTTGGTGGTAATCGTAAGGGTAAAGTAAGAACATATATAAATATTATGATAGTATTCCTGATTAGTGGTATCTGGCATGGTGCTAATTGGACATTTATACTTTGGGGAGTTCTTCATGGCATTCTTCAGGTACTAAACAGGCTCTTTAAAAAGCTATGGGATAAGCTGCCTAAGTGGATTGCATGGTTATGTACCTTCCTTGTGGTTAATCTTTTGTGGGTTATGTTCTATGCGCACAACGTGGGAGAGGGCTTTACGGTATGGGTCAGGATATTATCATTTGATTCGTTTAAGATATCTGCAGATATTCCTTTGTTATTTGTTATGAATGATATAAGTATGCTTCTTGGAATGTTGGGACCAATCGGAGCATTATCGGTAACGTATTATCAATGGTATATGGTGGTTTACATAATTTTGGCATTTGTAGTTTGCTTATGCTGCAAAAATTTACATGAGGAACCATTTAAGCCAACGTTGGGCAAGGCAATTATGTCCGCATTGTTGATGATATGGGCAGTTATATCATTCTCGGGAGTTTCAACCTTCCTGTATTTCAATTTCTAGTACAGGGATGATTTTATAATTATCCAACATAATTAATATTACATTTGTTTGAGAGGGCAAATATGAATTATTCAAAAGATTATTTTAGAAAGCATCTTCAAGAGAAAATACTTCCATTTTGGAGCAGATTGGAAGATAAGGAAAACGGTGGCTTTTACGGCTATATGGATGTCAACCATAATCTGGATAAAAAGGCAGATAAGGGTATGATTCTAAACAGCCGTATATTGTGGTTTTACGCGAATTGTTTTTTGACACTCAGTGATGATCCTAATAGGGGCGAATATTTACGACTTGCTAAGGTTGCCTATGATTTCCTTATAGTGCATGGTTTTGATAGAGAAAATCCGGGTATTTACTGGATGGTAACCTGTGATGGAGAAGCTTCTGATTCTACAAAGCACAGTTATAATCAGGCTTTTGCCATCTATGCACTGTCGTCGTATTATGATGCAAGCAAGGATGCAGATGCACTAAGAAAGGCATTGGAGTTATACCACCTGCTAGAGGATACATGTTTTAAAGGAGATGGATACGAGGAAGCCTATCTACGTGATTACAGTGGATTGGTTGAGAATGATAAATTGTCGGAGAATGGCGTTATTGCTACAAGAACAATGAATACACTTCTTCATATTTGGGAAGCATATACCGAGCTTTATCGTGTTCTTGATAAAAAGGGCGATGAAGCTTCTATGGTAGCTAAATCAATGAATACGATACTCCGCATTTTTATTGAGAAGGTTTATTCTGAAGGAAATAGGAGACTGGAGGTCTTTTTTGATGATGAATATAATTCGTTAATTGATCTCTATTCTTACGGGCATGATATTGAGGCTTCTTGGCTTCTTAACAGAGGCATTGATGTGCTTGGAGAAGCAACTGATAGTAATCTGAAGACTAAGACTGAAGAGATAATTGATGTTCTGATAAGTCATGTTTATGAGCAGGGATATGATAAAATTCGCCACGCAACTATGGCTGAATGTGAGAACGGCATTGATGCTATACAGAAAATCTGGTGGGTTCAGGCGGAATCCATAATAGGTTTTACTAATGGATATAGCAGAAATTCCGGTATTGTGGAATATAAGCAGGCGGCTTCCGATATATGGGAATTCACATTAGGAAATATCGTTGATGCATCACCGGAGGGCGAGTGGTTCCAGGAAAAGGATTCACCGGAGGGTGAGAAATTTCCAATGGTAAGCCCATGGAAGTGTCCATATCACAATGGGCGAATGTGTTTGGAAATGATTAACCGACTTGGATAAAAGAGGATATATTAACATAATAGTAGATTATGTTAACTAAAAAAGAGATGCAAAAAACAACGAAAAACTATTACATTGAACTATTGAGATTCATATTTTGCATAATAATATTACTGCACCATTCAGGTCTGGTATCTCCTGACGGTAGTGGGTTATTACCTTCGGCCGGTGTGTTTGCGGATGCTTTTTTTCTTATAACAGGATATTTTGCCTGCAAACATGTAGAGAAACTTGTGAATAAGCCTGAAAAAGCAATAAAGTATTCTTTGTCTTATACAATTGACAAATTAAAAAGGGTGCTTCCGTATTCAACCTTTGGAGTTGTTATTATTTATGTACTTGAGTTGCTTCACTTAAGTAGTGGAACATCTCTCAGAGAACATGCAAATCGCATATATACTATGCTTGTTGAGATACTATTATTACCGATGCTTGGAATAATGGAGGTTAATCTGATTAGTCTTCGTAATGCACCATTATGGTATCTCTCGTCAATACTTATTGCCCTTCCTTTTGTTGTTTTTTTGGCTATTAAATGTAATAAGCTCTTCAAATACTGTCTTGTCTGGCTGATTCCTTTGCTACTAGAGATATGGATGGTGATTACTTATGGTGGAGCTTTGCCTTGGATGAACCGCAGTCCTGTATTTATTTACACAGGAGCAATTAGAGGTTTTTCCAGTATTATGCTTGGTTGCGCCGTATATTATGCTGCGTCATTTTTAACTTCGTTTATTAAGAATAATAAGTTATGGATAAAATCGCTGCTAACAATAGCGGAACTTGCTATTTTGGGATTTGTGGTATATAAAACTGCGTGTGGAATAGGCGGTTTTATGGAGACTGTTGCTATTTATCTGATTGCCGTTATGTTAGTTTTATCCTTCAGTCAGATGACTTATACGGCAGATCTTCAGATAAAATGGTTTGGAATTCTTGGAAATCTAAGCCTTCCAATATATTGTATGCATTGGGGAGTATACAGATGGGTTGGCACTTATTTAGGAATGCTGTCATATGTAGCAAAGATTGTTGTTACATTTATACTCTGTACTTTTGCTTCTGTTGTAATGATGAAATTGGTGGAGTTGATTAAAAAGGCTCAGAAGAGGGATAATTAATAGTTTATATTTGATTTGGGCAAAGAGGAATTGGCTAAATGAGAAATATTGATGAAATAATGGATAACAGGTAGGAGAGTTTATGGCTGACAATATGAAGAAGACAGATGATAAGCAGACAATTGATCCTAAATATTATGAGTTTAAGCAAAAGAACTTTGTGCAGCGCTTTTTTGGACATATAGGTACGGTTTGTACACATAAGAGAAATGTTAGAAAGGCCTGCTTTAAAATGGGATTATATAGGCAGGGAATTTTTCATGATATGAGCAAATTCTCTCTAACGGAGTTTGTTCCCAGCGTTAAATATTATTCGGGAACTTTTTCGCCCAATGCAACTGCCAGAGTTTTGACAGGGGCATCAACAAGCTGGCTTCACCATAAGGGACGTAACAGACATCATTTGGAGTATTGGACAGATTATACGCCGAAACAGGAACCTTATATATTCGGATGCCGTATGCCAATGAAATATGTTGCGGAAATGGTAGCTGACAGGTATGCAGCTTGTGTTGCTTATCATAAGGATCAGTATAATCAGGCGGATGCATGGAATTATTATGAGAAGGAAAAGCCGCATTTATTAATAGATCCGGATACGCAGGCAGTTCTTGAGGCAGCGCTTATTAAGATGCGTGATGAGGGTGAGAAAGCGGCCTTTGATTTTATGAAGTGTCTTCTTAAGAAAACAAAAAGTAATAATTATGATGCAACAATTGTTGAGAATCTATAAAATGTAAAAAACCGGCATAAGCCGGTTTTTTATGCTTTATAGAAATTAATGATAGCTATTCTAATTTAAATGACAGTTTATAATCATTGCCACTTGTGCTTAATTCTCCGATTGCACCGGAAATTACAGGAATCATTGGAGAGTGATGACCGATATCTGCATCCATAATAATTGGAACATTATATTCTTTTAGAATATCGACAACAGCATGATAATGATCAAGTCCCATTATTTCAGCGCCATATTCACCCGGACGACCAATAATAAAACCAGAACAGAATTTAAACCAGCCTGCATTCTTCATATGCCACATAGCACGACGCACATCCAGTGGGCTGAGTTCACACGCTTCCAAAAACCAGAGTATGCCATCTTTACTATATTTTTGAATGAATTCAGTTGTTTTATCAAACTCAGTACCAATCAGATTAATAAGGCAATCTATACAACCACCAAGCAAACGTCCACTCATTACAATATCTTCATTTGAGGGTTCTGAAGCAGACGGCAGATATTTTTTGATAATAGTTTTTTCTGTAATATTATATGGGATAAAGGGATTTTCTTCGTCCTTAAGGCTTTCAAGTTCCCATCCGTCATAGCCGCTAAAGGTGAGTTTTTCGCCTTTAAGGAGTAAAAAGGCATCTGTAATAGATGCGTGATGAGGTTTCATACCGAATGAAGAAATGCATGGCCCATAGATAGCAGCAGTGTCACATATAGTAGTCGACAGGTATGTAAAATTAGTATTATCGGAATAACCCATATACCATTTTGGTTTAGCTGCTTTAATAGCATCATAATCTGTATAATTAAGAGTCTCACACATTAATTCTCCACCACCACAGGAGATAATGATATCATTTCTGTTACTGATATAGCTATCGGTCAATTCCCTGCCACAGGCTTCCGGAGTATTGCTTATGCCGATACCTTTTTCAACATAGCAATTTGGTCCTATATCAAGGCCATATCCATTTGATTCAAAGAAAGCTTGAGCGCTTTTGAAGGCTGAAAAATACGGTTCTCTGGCACATCCAAAAGAAGGTGCAACAAAACCTATTGTGTTACTTGTTTTTAAAAATTCAGGATATCTCATATGTACTCCATTTGACGGACAATTTAATAGTAAAATAAATGATTAAAATGATAAAAAGTGGTTACTTTTTTCTTCGTCAATTATACAACAGTCAAATAATAACGTAAATAATGGTGTATTAGGCACACATATTACCGTATGCTCTCACTTGAATAAAAGGGAGTGTGGGATTAGAATAAACATGTTAATGACAGATATTTAATGTTGGAGAGAACAATGAATATAGTATTACATCAGCCGGAGATTCCGGCCAATACCGGTAATATAGGACGCACCTGCGTAGCTACAGGTTCTACACTTCATTTAATTGAGCCATTAGGCTTTAGATTGGATGAAAAGTCTATAAAGAGGGCAGGAATGGATTATTGGGACAAGCTGGATGTTAGACGTTATGTTAACTACCAGGATTTTCTTGAAAAGAATCCGGGTGCGAAAGTATGGATGGCAACAACTAAAGCTAAGCATTGCTATACCGATGTGAAATTTGGCCCCAATGATTATATTATGTTTGGTAAAGAAAGTGCCGGTATACCGGAAGAGATTCTGGTTGATAACGAGGAAACTTGTATCAGGATTCCAATGCTTGATGAGATAAGATCGCTAAATCTGTCTAATTCGGTAGCAATTGTATTATATGAGGCACTAAGGCAACAGAATTTTGAATCAATGCAGCTAGAGGGAGAACTTCACAGACTTAGCTGGAAAGAATAATTAGTATGAGCAAAACAGTACAATTAACTATGGAATTGTCGGTGGGTGAAACACCATTTAACAGGTATCCAAGACCGGCAATGGTAAGAGAAACTAAGTGGATGAACCTTAATGGTAAATGGGATTGTGGAGTTAAGGTTCCTTTTCCACTTCAATCAGCTTTGTCAGAGTATAAAGGCGAGGTTCCGGAGGAATACACTTACTTTACAAACTTTGAATATGTTCCGGCTCGAGAAAGCAGGACCTTGTTGCATTTTGGGGCAGTAGACCAGATATGTGAGGTCAAAATAGATGGTAAAACAGTAGGGTCTCATGAAGGTGGTTATCTTCCCTTTACCTTTGATATTACTGACAAGCTTGAGAAGGGCGCAGAACATAAGATTGAGGTAAATATAGTAGACAGACTGGATCTTACATATCCACACGGCAAACAGTCTGATAACCGCGGTGGTATGTGGTATACGCCTGTTAGTGGAATATGGCAGACAGTCTGGATTGAAGAGGTACCTGAGCAATATATTCGGGGCTTTAAGGTAACACCCTCTCTGGACAGCATAAAAATTGTAATTGATGGGGATTTCGATAAATATACCATTGAGGTGACGGAGCCGACTATGGGCAATAATGTGGAGAACAACCACAGGAAAGTAATTGCCAAGGAAAAAATAGATGGTAACAGGACTCACATAGAAATCGATAATCCCAAGAACTGGACCCCGGATACACCGTGGCTGTACGGCCTTAAGATTCGGAGTGCTACAGATAGTATCACAGGTTATTTTGCCCTTCGTACGGTCACAATTAAGAAGATAAACGGATTGAAAAGAATTTGTCTTAATGATAAAGAAATATTTCTTCATGGCGTTCTTGATCAGGGATACTATCCGGAAGGTATTTTTTTGCCCAATAATGAACAGGGATATGAGGATGATATTCTCGCCATGAAGGAGCTTGGTTTTAATACACTTCGCAAGCATATTAAGATAGAACCACAGTGCTTTTATTATGCGTGCGATAGAATTGGAATGCTCGTAATGCAGGATATGGTTAATAATTCTGATTATGGTTTTATGAGGGATACAATTCTACCTACTGTAGGTATAAAATACAAACCGGATGCATTATATCATAGGGATGAGAAAACAAGACTCTTTTTTGAAAAGCATATGAAAGATACCGTAGATTATCTCTATAACTTCCCTTGTATTGTGTATTATACAATCTTTAATGAGGGATGGGGGCAGTTCTGTGCTGATAAGATGTATGAGGAATTGAAGGGAATAGATGAAACGAGAGTAGTCGATTCAACCTCCGGCTGGTTTAAGCAGTTTAAGAGTGATGTGGAGAGTAAGCATGTATATTTCCATAAAGTGCATCAGACCTGGCATAACCATCCGATTGTTGTGTCGGAATTTGGAGGATATTCTTATATTGAGAAAGATCACGTTTTCAATTTAAACGGGAGTTATGGATATAAGAATTATAATAATAAAAAAGAATTATCAAGAGGAATTCTTAAATTATATCAGAAGGATATTATTTCTTATCAGAAAAAGGGACTATGTGGAAGTGTGTATACACAGTTAAGTGATGTGGAAGATGAAGTAAATGGACTGTATACATATGACAGAAAAGTGTGTAAAGTAGATAAAAAGGTGATGCGACTAATTGCTAATCTTATTGAAAATGAGATTGGTAATGTGGATCTTACATTACGAACGATAGCAACGAAGAAGGTGGAGAATAATGAGAACGATTGAAAGCACAGCTATTACAGCTGCACTTAAAGATATGTGTATTGAAGCTAATCACTATCTTACAGAGGATATGAAAAAGGCACTTAACGATGCAACAGTATCGGAAGGTTCGCCACTTGGACGTCAGGTTCTTGGTCAGCTTGAGGAGAATCTTAAAATTGCCGGAGAGGATATGATTCCTATTTGTCAGGATACAGGTATGGCAGTTGTATTCGTAGAGATGGGACAGGATGTCCATGTTAACGGAGACATTAATGAAGCCATTAATGAGGGAGTAAGACAGGGCTATGTTGAAGGATTCCTTAGGAAATCAGTAGTAAAGGATCCACTAATAAGAGAGAACACTAAGGATAATACGCCGGCAGTTATTCATTATGAAATAGTACCGGGTGACAAGCTTAAACTCACAATTGCACCTAAAGGTTTTGGTTCTGAGAATATGAGCCGCGTATTTATGCTTAAGCCTGCAGATGGGGAAGAGGGCGTTAAGAATGCAATTCTTACTGCGGTAAAGGATGCAGGTCCGAATGCCTGTCCACCGATGGTGGTAGGAGTAGGTATAGGTGGAACCTTTGAAAAATGTGCACTTATGGCTAAAAAGGCACTAACAAGACCTGTAGATAAGCACTCGGATATAGAATGGGTTAAGGATATGGAAATTGAGATGCTTGAGCGTATCAATAAGAGTGGAATTGGCCCAGGTGGATTAGGTGGTACAACAACAGCGTTAGCAGTTAATATTAATACATATCCTACACATATTGCAGGACTTCCGGTAGCAATTAATATATGCTGCCATGTTAACAGGCACGCAGTTAGAGAACTTTAGGAGGTGAATTATAATGGACAGACATATTACAGCGCCTCTTAAGGCATCAGATATAGCTGAACTCAAAAGTGGTGATTATGTATATATAACAGGAACTATTTATGTTGCACGTGATGCTGCACATAAAAGAATGGATGAACTTCTTAAGGAGGGAAAAGAACTTCCGATTGAGTTGAAGGATAATGTTATTTATTATATGGGACCGTCGCCGGCGCGTGAGGGCAGACCTATTGGATCTGCAGGGCCAACAACGGCTTCAAGAATGGATAAATATGCACCTAAGCTTCTTGATCTTGGACTCAAAGGCATGATCGGCAAGGGAAAAAGAACCAAGGAAGTATGTGATGCAATTGTGAGAAATGGATGCGTATATTTCGCTGCTGTCGGTGGTGCAGGAGCAATCCTGTCAAAGGCAATTACAGCAAGTGAGGTTGTTGCCTATGAAGATTTAGGTGCTGAGGCGATACGTAAGCTTGAGGTCAAAGATTTTCCTTGCATAGTTATTATTGATAAGGATGGTAACAATCTGTATGAGACTGCAATAAAAGAGTATTGTAAGGAATGAAAGATATAAAGGATTATAATTATAAAACGCCGCTATGTAATTTTGCACATAGCGGCGTTTATATTATACACGCTTTATGAAATTGCAGTTTTCAAGCTGTTTCATATAGACTGATAATCTTTCATATAATGGATTGGCTTTTTCACCAAAGTGTTCAGATACTTTTTGACCTATATCATAAACAGAAGCCTTTCCATCTATTAGTGGCCATATGAAACTACCCATTTCTTCCATATGAATTTGCGAAATACGAGGTTTATGCAGAAACTTTTGAGCAATGGTATTGAATATTCCTTTGTTTTCAAAAAGAATGGTTACAATTCCATTTTCATCCATATTCCACTCGTATAATGTGTTTTTCTCGAATACAAAATCAAGATAGTTTTCTGCTTTTTTCTTAGAGCTCATTATTTTTCCTTTTTAGGTAATGCAACTTTTGCAACACATGCAACCATGATAATGAAAAGAACCAGTCCACCTATAAGTCCTGTTGATAAGAAATCTGAAAGATCAAGCTTGGAATCAATACCTATTACTGCAAGAATTGCAAGAATGATACCAACAAGGCCTTCACCGGCAATCATTCCGGAACAGAAAAGAACTCCGGAACCGGCATCAGTTTCCTTTTTACCTGTCTTCTTATCCACAACCAGCTTAATAAGTCCACCGGCCATAATTGTTGATGAAAGCTCAAGTGGTAGGTAAAGTCCGATAGCAACTGCGAGTGAAGGAATACCAAGTAATTCAACTGCGATTGCAATAAAGGCACCAATAAATATGAGCGCCCATGGAAGATTTCCGTCCATAACACCTTCAACAATCATCTTCATAAGTGTTGCCTGTGGTGCTGCAAGCTCTGCAGAGCCGAAGCCCCATGCCTTATCAAGAAGAATAAGAACACCACCTATTGAGATTGCGGCAATAATAGAACCGAAGATTTCACCAATCTGCTGTTTCTTTGGTGTAGCACCGAGGATGTAACCTGTCTTAAGGTCCTGAGAAGTATCACCTGCCATAGCAGCAACGATACATATAATAGAACCAATAGCAATTGCACCTTGCATTCCGTGAGCACCTGTGTCTCCAATGAACTTAAGGCAGTATGTTGCAATGAGAAGTGTAGCAATCGCCATACCTGAAACAGGATTATTACTACTACCTACAAGACCAACCATACGGGATGATACTGTAGCAAAGAAGAAACCGAAGATTACTATAATAATAGCGCCTACAATGCTTACAGGAATCACAGGAAGAGCCCAGATAAGTACCGCTATAGCAGCAACACCAATAAGGATATACTTCATATTAATATCCTGAGAAGTACGAGCTGTTCCGGCACTACCGGCATTCTTCATACCTTTAATTGCTTCAACAAATGTCTTAATAATAAGAGGAAGAGTCTTAATAAGTGAGATAATACCCGCTGCAGCAACAGCACCGGCACCAATATATCTAATATAGAAAGACCAGATTACACTTGCACCGCTTTCCGCATATAGCTCTCCAATAGTAGCAGTACCGGGATAGATAATAGCACTATCACCGAAAAGTACGATTGCAGGAATAAGTACAAACCATCCGATAAGACCACCGGCAAACATATAACCGGAAATCTTAGGTCCACAGATGTATCCAACGCCTATAAGTGCAGGATATACTTCGGCAGAAAACTCAGTCTTTAATGAACTGATTTTGGCTGTAATTACACCCGGAACTATTTTTAAGCCATCAACTATAAGCTTAAATAAAGCAGCCAATCCCATACCGATAAATACTGTGGAAGCACTTGAACCTCCCTCTTCACCGGCGAGAAGAACTTCTGCACATGCAGTTCCTTCAGGATATGGAAGCTTGCCATGCTCCTGTACTATAAGTGCATTTCGAAGTGGAACCATAAAGAGAACACCTAAAAGACCACCACATAAAGCTATTAATGTAACAGTGATTAAGCTCGGGGTTTCCATTACGCCTTCCTTTGCCCAAAGGAATAGGGCAGGCATTGTGAAAATTGCTCCGGCTGCAAGTGATTCACCGGCTGATCCGATAGTCTGAACCATATTGCTTTCCAGAATAGAATCTTTTTTGAGGAGTTTGCGAATAACTCCCATAGAAATAACAGCTGCCGGAATAGATGCAGATACAGTCATTCCGACTCTGAGGCCAAGGTATGCATTTGCAGCACCAAAAACTACAGCCAGAATTAATCCCATTACTATAGAAGTAACTGTAAATTCAGGTGTAACCTTGTCCGCAGGAACATAAGGTTTGAATTCGTTGTTCATGACAACCCCCTGTAAAGTTATATTTCTGTATACAAGAACACAGATTGTATACATTATAACATAGCTACAATAAAAAATGATAAAAAAAGAAGCTATTATATATAGAAGAAACTCGACCTAAATATAGTGTTGAAAAAAGCACCGGGCACTATATTTAGGCACATTTTTGGGAAAAGGTAAAAAGATTAAAAAAAGAGTAAAAATGCGATTGACTTTTGCTATATGCATGTATATAATAACATTTGCGTCACGAAAAACGGGGCGTGAACTGAATATTTGGTAGAGGTCGTATTCAGATGATGGAGAAATACTCAAGAGGCTGAAGAGGCGCCCCTGCTAAGGGTGTAGGTCGTTCGCGCGGCGCGAGGGTTCAAATCCCTCTTTCTCCGTTTTAGCTCTATCAAATAATTTTAAAAAAGATGTTGACATGATGAACACAACATGTTATTATGTCAAAGTTGCGTCTGAGATGCGACATAATCAAAATGAACCTTGAAAATTTTACAGCAATGCAACCCTGAACAATTCCAAACGGGAAAGACCACTCTGAGGTCTGAACCGTAA
>JAGHUN010000021.1 GCA_018064805.1 Candidatus Colinaster scatohippi | reverse complement strand
TACATAATTGTCAAAGGTAAAGCGTTTTAAAAGTGTATAAGCAAGTGATCCCCCTGCGGTTTTATACATATTTGCAAAGGGAAAGGGCTTGAATAGTGTATAAACAGGCCAGCCCCCCGCCGTCTTATACATATCAGGCAAAGGGAAAGGGCTAGGAAAAGTGTATAAACAGGCCACCCCCCTGGCAGTTTATACATCTCCGGCAAATGAAAAGTATTAGAAGAGTGTATAAGTAGGTCATACCCCTGACGATTTATATCTCAAAGTATATCTCAAAGTACATCTCAAAGGATATCAACTCGGCCACAAATGTATTGCCAAGCATATCAATGGCGCTGAAGTATATCAAATTAGCCATTAATGCATAGCAAAAGCATGTCGGCAACTGATAGATTCATAGCGAATCTTTTTTGCCATAGTTAAAAATCACTATCTTCCTTCTTGTATCTTCTTTCTTGTATCTTCCTTCTTGCATCTTAATTCGTTGTAATTGCACCGCAATTGAATTGCGAAAGAAAAACAAAAAAATAGAGCATATAAAATGCTCTACTGATAGTGCCGGCAGTGGGACTTGAACCCACACGTGGTTACCCACAACAGATTTTGAGTCTGCATCGTCTGCCATTCCGACATGCCGGCTAACAACTAGGTAAGTCTATCATATATTGGTGCCTATTGCAAGATATTGAGCAATTATGTGTATGAATATTTATTAAAAAATGTGATTTGTGGTGTGAGGTGTGTTATTCTAATGTAATGGAAGTGTATGATAATATATAAAAATATGTTTGGAAGAGGAGATAAAAGGTGGAAAATAACGAAACAAATCAGGAAACGGGAGTATATTCTTCCGGACGGATTCCGGAATCCGTTATTGGGGAGAATATAAGTGCAGATGAATCGGGAAATGCAGATTGTGTTAATGCATTTTCTAATATAGATAGTGCTGCAAATGATGAACTGGTGAAAAAAGCAGTCAAAAAGGCAAAAAGAAGGGGAAGACTTCAGGGCTTTTTTATAAGTTTTGCAGTTATGCTGGTGTTAGTTATTGCTTTCATTTTTTCTTTATATAAGATATACAGATTTGAAGCAAGATTGTTTTTGCCGGGAATTAAATATGCAACAGGAAGCTCGGATATAATAACTAAAGAAAATGCAGCGAAGCTTAATAAACTATATTCATATATAGATACCCAGTTCCTGTTTGATTATAGTAAAGAAGAAGTTGAAAACGGAATGTACAAGGGGATGTTTGAGGCGCTTGGTGATGAGTATTCAGTTTACTACACCAAGGATGAATATGATGAAATGATGACTTCATACGGAAATGAAACATTCTGCGGTATTGGAGCATATTTACAGTACAATGAAGAAAACGGAGCGACGGTAGTAGTAAGACCGATGCTTGGGTCACCTGCAGAAAAAGCAGGTCTTAAAAAGGATGATATCATTAAGGCTGTTGATGGCGAGGATGTTACAGGAATGGACCTTGACATAGTTGTTTCCAAGGTTCGTGGTCCGGCCGGAGAGAGCGTACATCTTACAATTGTTCGTGGTGGTAAAGAAATTGAAGTAGATATTGTAAGAGCGGAAATTACTGAAGAGACGGTAACAGGGGAAGTTCTGGATGGAGATATAGGTTATATAGTTATTACCACATTTGCAGACCAGACAGACGAGCAATTCATTAAAAATGTTGATATTTTATTAGAGAAGGGAATTAAATCTCTGATTATTGATCTTAGAAGTAATGGCGGTGGATATGTAGATTCGGCTACGAATATTGCTGACAGAATTCTTGGCGAGGGTAAAATACTTACTATGGTTGACAGAAATGGAAATAGTGAGGTGATTAACTCGGACGAAGAGAATAAGCTTGAAATTCCGATGGTTGTTATGATTGATGGATATAGTGCCAGCGCGTCTGAGATACTTACCGGAGCCCTTAGAGATTATGGAGTTGCGACTACTGTCGGTACCACCTCATTTGGTAAGGGGATTGTCCAGGATGTAATTCCACTTCCGGATGGAACAGGACTCAAAATTACTGCATCGGAGTATCTTACACCAAGTGGCGACCATATTCATAAGAAGGGAATTACACCTGATGTGGAAGTTTTATTTGATGCCGAAAAATATATAAATGATGGCATTGATAATCAGCTTGAAAAGGCAAAAGAGGTAGTTAAATCTAAATAGCTCAAATAGAAAAAGGGACGGATTGGCTGACAGTGACAAATAAGAACAGGCTGGCAGCTATAAATAAAAAATGCTTTTCAATAAAAACAAAATATGCTATAATGCCAAATATATGTGAAATTGTCAATTTTTTTAAGGAGGACTATCTCTAATGAAGCATATTAAGACATTAAACACAAGAAATCTTAAGGAGTCTATGAAGAAGGGCGGATGCGGTGAGTGCCAGACATCATGCCAGTCAGCTTGCAAGACTTCTTGTACAGTTGGAAATCAGACTTGCGAAAAGCTTAAGTAAGATTTTTATAGTACAGTGTTTAGACAAACAAACTCGAAGTCAGGTGTCAGATGCCAGACTTCGAGTTTGTTTTGGGTAATAAAAAAGAATAAGGAGAATCGTAATGATTCATCAGTATAAGAACAATGGATATAACATAGTACTGGATGTTAACAGCGGATCGGTACATGTTGTTGATGATTGCGTCTATGATGTGGTTCCGGTGCTTGAGCCTATAGTGAAGGCAGGACTTACAGGTGAAACGGCGATTGAAGCGGCTTGTATGGCTTGTGAGAGGTTACCTTACAGTAGTACTGATATAAGAGAAGTGTGCGAAGAACTGCTTGAACTTCACGAAACGGGTCAGTTATATACTGAGGATATTTATCAGGATTATATAATTGATTTTAAAAAGAGACAGACCGTGGTTAAGGCACTGTGTCTTCACATTGCTCATGATTGTAATCTTGCCTGTCAGTATTGTTTTGCGGAGGAAGGCGAGTATCACGGAAGAAGAGCTCTTATGAGCTTTGAGGTTGGTAAAAAGGCGCTGGATTTCCTGGTTGCTAATTCGGGCAACAGGGTTAATCTTGAGGTTGATTTCTTTGGTGGTGAGCCGACTCTTAACTTTGATGTGGTTAAGCAGCTTGTAGAATACGGACGCAGCCTTGAAGAAGCCAATAACAAAAAGTTTAGATTTACATTAACTACAAACGGTGTTCTGCTTAATGATGAGATTCTTGAGTTTGCCAATAAGGAAATGGCAAATATTGTATTAAGTATCGATGGTCGTAAGGAAGTCAATGACAGAATGAGGCCATTTAGAGGAGGACAGGGAAGCTATGATACAATAGTTCCCAAGTTCCAAAAGGTTGCAGAGAGCAGAAATCAGACGAATTACTATGTGAGAGGTACTTTTACTCACAATAATCTTGATTTTTCAGAGGATGTTAAGCATCTTGCTGATTTGGGATTTGAACAGATTTCGGTTGAGCCGGTTGTGGCTGAACCAAAAGATGATTATGCGCTTAGGGAAGAGGATATACCTCAGATTTTAGAGGAATATGATAAGCTTGCTCAGGACATAATCAGAAGACATAAGGAAGGAAAGCCGGTTAATTTTTTCCATTTTATGATTGATCTTACCGGTGGTCCATGTGTTGCTAAGAGACTTTCCGGATGTGGTTCAGGAACCGAGTATCTTGCAGTTACTCCGTGGGGAGACCTTTATCCGTGTCATCAGTTCGTTGGTAATGAAGATTTTCTTTTAGGTAATGTTGAAGAGGGAATTGTAAGAACTGATATTCAGGATGAGTTCAAATGTTGTAACGTATATGCTAAGGAAAAGTGTAAGAAGTGTTTTGCAAAATTCTACTGTAGTGGTGGATGCGCAGCTAATTCATATAATTTCCATGGTAATATAAATGACGCATACGATTTGGGATGCGAACTTCAAAGAAAACGAATCGAATGTGCGATTATGATTAAAGCCGCACTTGACGAGTTAGATTAAGGAGAGAGTAGAAATGAAAAAGAGTTCAGCAATCATTTGGCTGATTGCACTTATTGCATTACTTGCAGGTGGTATTTACGCTTGCGTTTTTGGTTTCGATGCAGTAGGTACAGGATCAGCCAAGACAATTAAGCAGGGTCTTGATCTTGCAGGTGGTGTTAGTATCACTTATCAGGTTGTAGGTGATGAGACACCAAGCAAGGAGGATATGGCCGACACTGTATACAAGCTTCAGAAGAGAGTAGAAGGATATTCTACAGAATCTCAGGTTTATTCAGAAGGTAGTGACCGTATCAACATTGAGATTCCCGGTGTATCTGATGCTAATGCAATCCTTGAAGAGCTTGGTAAGCCGGGTTCGCTTTACTTCATTAAGGAGAAGAATGATGCAGGTGAGCAGAACTACGGATATATCATGGGAGAAGATGGTAACTTTGCCATGGTTCCTGCTAAGGACATAAATACTATGCTTGCAGAGGGTTCTGTTGTTCTTGCCGGTACAGATGTAGCAGATGCTCAGGCCGGTATGACTAAGGACAATATGCAGAATCAGCAGTATGTTGTATCACTTACATTTACACCTGAAGGAACTCAGAAGTTTGCTGATGCTACAACATATGCATTCAATAATGGTGAGACAATCGGTATTTACTATGATGGTGAGATTATTAGCGCACCTTCGGTAAATGAGCCAATTCTTGGTGGACAGGGTCAGATTTCAGGAAACTTTACATATGAAGAGGCTGATCATCTTGCTTCAACAATTCGTATCGGTGGTCTTAAACTCGAACTTGAAGAATTAAGATCTAATGTTGTAGGTGCTCAGTTAGGTCAGGAAGCAATTTCAACAAGTATTAAGGCAGCTCTTATCGGTTTTGCCATTGTAGCTGTATTTATGGTTATTGTATATCTTGTTCCGGGTATTGCTTCAGTACTTGCACTTGGTCTTTATACAGTAATTACAGTACTCCTTTTAGGTGGATTTGATATAACACTTACTCTTCCCGGTATAGCAGGTATTATACTTTCAATCGGTATGGCGGTTGATGCGGATGTTATTATATTTGCTCGTATCAGAGAGGAGATTGCTTCAGGTAAGACTGTGGCTTCGTCAATTGATATAGGTTTCAAGAAGGCTTTGTCAGCTATCCTTGATGGTAATATTACAACACTTATTGCAGCATTTGTTCTTGGCATTATGGGAACAGGTCCGGTTAAGGGCTTTGCACAGACTCTTGGTCTTGGTATTGTAGTATCAATGTTTACTGCCCTTGTTATTACAAAGGTTATCCTTAAGGCACTTTATACGGTAGGTCTTAAGAATGAGAAGTTCTATGGTAAGGCAAAGGATAGAAAGATTGTAAGATTCCTTCCTCTTAAGAATATTTTCTTCATTGCATCTGCAGTAATTATTGTTGCAGGCTTTGTATTCATGGGTGTTAATAAGGCACAGGGTAATGACTCGCTTAACTATTCACTTGAGTTTAAGGGTGGTACATCTACATCTGTTACCTTTAATGAAGACCTTTCACTTGAGAGAATTGACAATGAGGTTAAGCCTATTATTGCCGGAATAACAGGTGATAATCAGGTTCAGTGCCAAAAGGTTCAGGGAACAAATGAAGTTGTTATTAAAACACGTACGCTTGATGTTGCCCAGAGAGAAGCTGTTAATGAAGCATTAGCATCTAACTTTGGAGTTGATGTTGAGAAGATTACAGCCGAGACAATTTCATCAACAATTTCTTCAGAAATGAGAACTGATGCAATTGTAGCTGTATTAGTTGCGACAATCTGTATGCTTATTTATATCTGGCTTAGATTTAAGGATATTAGATTTGCAGCCAGCTCAGTGCTTGCACTTTGCCATGATGTATTAGTTGTACTTGCATTCTATGCAGCTGCAAGGGTAACAGTTGGTAATACATTTATTGCATGTATGCTTACAATTGTTGGTTACTCAATCAATGCAACAATCGTTATTTTCGATCGTATCAGAGAGAATCTGCCGGGCCTTGGTAAGGGTGCACTTGATGAACTTGTTGATAAGAGTATTAACCAGACACTTTCACGAAGCATCTTTACATCAGCTACAACATTCATAATGGTTGCATGTCTCTATGTACTTGGTGTTACATCAATCAGAGAGTTTGCGCTTCCACTTATGGTAGGTATTGTATGCGGTACATATTCATCTGTTTGTCTTACAGGCGCAATGTGGTATGTATTCCGTACTAAGATTGTGAAGAATAAGAAATAATTATTAGTAATTCGGAGCATCGCGTCTGTGGCGCGGTGCTCTTTGTGTTTTATGGAGATTTGTTATGGCTAAATGGGTGATGAGTGCCAAAAAAGCGGATTTCAACGGATTGGCAGAGAAACTTAATGTTGATCCTGTTATTGTAAGAATAATGAGAAACAGGGAACTTCTTACATACGAGGATATGTATAAATTCTTAAATGGCAGTGAAAGCGATATGCATAGCCCATATCTTCTAAATGATATGGAGGAGGCAGTGAAAATACTTCTTAATGCTGTTTCCGAGAATAAGAAGATCCGGGTAATCGGTGACTACGATGTGGATGGAGTGACATCCACATATATACTCACAAAGGGTATCAGAGAACTTGGCGGAAATGTTGATTACTCTATTCCTAACAGAATTACAGATGGATATGGGATTAACGAAAGTCTAATAGAAAACGCATATGCAGACGGTGTTGAACTTATAGTAACCTGTGATAACGGGATTGCTGCAAAAAAAGCTTTTGAACTGGCAAAATCAAAGGGAATTACTTCAATAATCACTGATCATCATGAGGTGCCATATGAAGAAGTCGATGGTGAAATTACATATGTATATCCGGAGGTAGCGGCTATAATTAATCCCAAAAGGCATGACAGTACATATCCTTTCAAGGGAATCTGTGGCGCTATGGTTGCATATAAGTTTATTTGTGCAGCTTATGAAAAAAGAGAAGCAAGTAAAGAGATATTAAAGGGACTTCGTGAAATGGCCGGTTTTGGTACCATATGCGATGTTATGGAACTTGTTGATGAGAATAGAATTCTTTTAAAGCTTGCGCTTAAGGATATGGAAAACAGTCACAATATAGGTATTAGAGCACTTAGGAAGGTATGCGATCTCGATAAGCGTCCTATGACCGGGTATCAGCTTGGATTCGTTATGGGACCCTGTATAAATGCAACAGGACGTCTTGATAGTGCTTCCTTGTCTTTAGAGCTTCTTTTTTCAGATACAATGGAAGATGCAATTATCAGAGCAACAGAACTAAAGAGGCTTAATGATTTGAGAAAGGAAATGACTGAAGAGGGTGTCAGGAATGCTTTCGAAATAATAAGCGAAAATGGACTGGATAAAAACAAGGTAATGGTAGTGTATTTGCCGGAACTGCATGAAAGTCTTGCAGGCATTGTTGCGGGACGAATCAGGGAACGTTTTTACAGACCGACAATAGTAATTACGAAAACAGAAGAAGGACTTAAAGGTTCCGGACGCTCAATAGAAGCCTATAATATGCATGAGGAACTGAACAGGGTATCTGAGTTGTTTACTAAATTTGGCGGACACAAGATGGCAGCGGGGTTATCGCTTGAAGAGGAGAATCTTAATGAGCTGACAGTAAGGCTTAACGAAAACTGCAAGCTGACCGAGGCAGACCTATCGGAGAAGTTTGTCATTGATGTACCAATGCCTCTAAATTATGTATCTGAAAAACTAATTAACAATCTTGAAATTCTTGAGCCATTCGGGCCGGGTAATCAGAAGCCGGTATTTGCAACAAAGAATGTCCATTTTATTTCATTTACATCAATGGGAAAGAGTGGAGATATGGGGAAATTCAAGGTAATAACCGAAGACGGTCAGAATAAAGAACTGATTTTGTTCAGAGGATTAGATGAATTTGCCAAGGCAGTTTGTAACAAGTATGGTGGCGGTGCCTGGGATAAGCTGGTTAATGGAAATGGCCGGGATGCAGAGATAGTGATGGATGTGATATACTATCCTGGTATTAATGAATTCAGAGGTAACAGAAGTATACAGTTTGTTATGCAGAATTATAAGTAATATTGTTAGTCCTTTGGGTAGTTATATTGCTGATTGGAGATGAAGGGTAATGAGCGGAAAAAAGAGAATAGATTACAATGCACCGGTGGTGCTTACATTCGCATTAATAAGTGGTGGTGCGCTTGTGCTGAATATGCTTACATTAGGTGCAAGCAATAGGCTGATTTTTAGCACATACAGATCAGGTTTCAAAGATATTTTTACGTATATTAGGCTTTTTTGTCATGTACTTGGACATGCAGATGTATCTCATTATGTTGGCAATATGATGATGTTTCTGTTGTTAGGACCAATTGTTGAAGAGAAGTACGGGAGCAAAAATCTACTTATATTGATTGCAACGACTGCAGTTATTACAGGGTTAGTTAATACGATGCTTTTCTCATCAACTCTTTTAGGAGCAAGTGGAGTTGTGTTTTGCCTTATTGTTCTTGTATCAATGACAAGCTTCACCAGTGGAAGGATTCCGCTTACTATGATTCTTGTTATGGTGATTTACCTTGGACAGGAGGTGTATACGGGACTTTTTACAAGAGATAATATATCCCAGCTTACTCATATTATTGGAGGAGTAATTGGTTGTGTATATGGATATAATCACAGGGGAAGAAGATAAAGGGTAATTGATTATGAAAAGAAGAATTGGAATACCTGCGCTAATAATGATTATAGTGCTAATGTCATTTTTAGCCGGTTGCAAAAAAGAGGAAGTATATGATCCCGATAAGTTCCTAATCGGAAGCGAAGGTGGTAATACAGAGTATCAGGATGTTCCGACAGAAGTAAGGTCATTTTCGTATACATATTATTCTGATATGATGCCTCTTGGTTATACATTCAGAAGAGGTGACGATGGCGCAACGCTTGAGGGTGAGATGCTTGGTGAAAAAAGAGGACCGGTGCCTATTGAGGAAGCATATCTTGCTAAGCTTGATAAGTGGGTGGACGATTATAATGTTCGTAGTTGGGATGGTTTCAGTATGACTGACTCAAGTGTTCTTGATGGTGGGGGATTTAGTCTAGAGGTTGTGCTTGGAACAGGTGAATCCATATATGCCAGTGGTAGTAACGCGTATCCGGATAATTATAATGAGGCAATAGATGCTCTTACAACAATAATGGATTCTGCAGTAGCTGATACCGGTTTGTTAAATGAAGCGGAAGATGATGGGCATAAATTTGTGGGTGAGCTAACACTTACAGATGAAATGTTTGATTATTATGCAAAAGAGGAATGGCAGAAGGCATATAGGGATATTTTAAAGAATAAATATATTAAAGAAGGTAATCCGCAGTTTGATGAGTGTTTATCACAATTCTATGGACTATATGACATTAACAAGGATCAGATTCCTGAGATTATTATTAAATCAGGTACCTGTGAGGCTGATTATATAACCGAAGTATATTGTATGGATGGTGACAAAGCTGTTAAGGCGGGGGAACTTACAGGAGGTCATACTGCTTATTATACTAATCCGGATAGCAATGGAATTATTGAATATAATGCTCATATGGCCTATGCAGCAGTAATTAATGTTGAACTTGATGGAAGTAAGCTTTCTGATAATAGGGAAATTGTTTTTGAAGATGACCTCTATGAAAGGATGCAGCTTGATTCTGATGCTGACTACACCCCGGTAGGGGATATTATAGTTGGAACAGAGCCGATTTATATGTATCCGCTTACTTTTTCGTATGGACTATTGGAATATATAGAGCCTATGCAGGCAGATTATGATATGCAGATGACGGATGCATTATTTGAAAGTGGTGTACGTGATATAATTGGTACCAAGACATGTTTCTATGGAGTCTATGCGTCCGTATATTATAATGCAGATGCCGGCTTTTGTAATGAAGAGATGGGAATGCTTGAGTTATATGAGCGAGGCGGGTTGTTCCCGGATTCGGACGGTTCAACAATACATAAGGAAACAATATTCGCAGATTTTAATGATGATGGAAAAGAAGAAGCGCTTGCCATTTTTTATGAGGACGAGGAATATTGTCAGGCAGTTGTCTACTACGTATATCAGAATGGAAAAATATATGGATATATAAGCAGACCATATTATATGGCTCAGCTTGAAGTGGAGAATGGTCATATATATGTAAATGAGACCGGAGCACCAAGTAGTGAATTGATATTCGAGTATTATTTGAACCAGGGGACGATTGTTGAAAGACAGATAAATAAAATGGTTATTGGAGAACTTGCAAAGGAATCACTTGTCAAGTTTAGGCAGGATGCTAAGGACCAAAAAGGTGAACTGGCGGTGGCATATCTTGGGAATGCCGGAAAGTATGCTGACAAAATGCTTATGACACTTTTGGATGAAGCGTCAGATGAGTATTCGGATCTGGCATTTGTAAGTTCTGCAGATCGACTTACTTGTGTTAAGCAGCCGGGTGAAGAGGTATATATGCTCGTTCCTGTGCATGAGAATTATACAATTGCAGTGTATGAGCAGCTATGGGGCGAAGATACTCCGGATGGAATGCCGAAGAGAGGCAAGCTTCTGTATCAGGCAGAACCGGGTGAAATAGTATTAGTACGTGGTAATCAGAGCGACATAGTATCCAATATTGAGGTCTCACTTGAAATGTTCGGTAAGGAGATGATATATCATCCGGAATTATCATTAGAAAATGGTAGATTGAATACTTCACAGGGAATAGTGGATTTTACTATTTATGAAGATGCGGAATAGTTGGTTTATAGGATGTGCGATTAAATGACTTTAAATGGTAGGAGACGGTATCCAAAGTACTATTTATTAAGTAATATTTCAAAATTATAAAGATATTATTCATAAAAAAGACACAAAATGAACACAATCGGAGGGTATAGTACTATACATAGATAGTTGATTACTCACTATCTCCCCCCCTCATAAGAACGAAACCCCGGTAAGAAATTGCCGGGGTTTTCGTATGTGTTATGGCGACGAGGAAGATGGAGTGCATGCTTGCATGCAATGACATCTGACGACCGCTAATCATAGATGTAAACTCGCGAAGCGTGTTACATCTACGTAA
>JAGHUN010000027.1 GCA_018064805.1 Candidatus Colinaster scatohippi | reverse complement strand
CCGATAGGGAGAGATTACAAGTGCTTGAAGTAGAAGTAAAAATCATAACTGATATTGATATAATATCAAAGAAATTGTTATCACTGGGCTTCAAAAAGGGGAAAGAGATATATGAAAAGGACACTTATTTTAATGGCAAATGTACTGATCTAAAAAAAGAAGACAAGGCCCTTAGAATTCGTGAGTACAGAGAAAAAGGGAATGAATTGGGACATTTTATTCTTAATTATAAAGGACCCAAAATTGATAATAGCACAATGACTCGTGAGGAAACGGAATTTGAGATTCCAAGTTATGAGGATGGTGAGAGCGTTCTTAATGGATTAGGACTATTTCCGGCGGGGTATGTAGAGAAAATAAGAAATACTTATGTAAAAGAAGATATTACGTGCTGCTTGGATAGGGTTACAGAACTTGGGGAGTTTGTAGAAGTAGAGATTATTACACATGAAGCTGGATATGAATCGGCATTGAGTAGAATAGAGGGACTGCTTAAAATGCTTGGACTTGATATGCAGGATACAATAAGAGAATCATATTTATGTATGCTTCAAAAGTGATAGGCAATATTGGGTAAGGAAGGTGAATAAAGGATGGCATCGTTGATGCCGTCCTTTTTCGTCTGAAAAGGGTGGTAAAAATGAAATCAACATAACAAAATGCGAACATATGTACGAAAAAGAATTGACAGTGCGAACAAATGTTCGTATAATGTATATATGAGCAATATTATTAGTGGTTTTACAACAAAAGAAAAATTAGAGATATTAGCAGATGCTGCAAAGTATGATGTTGCCTGTACGTCAAGTGGTGTAGACAGGAAAGGTAAAAAGGGAGAACTCGGTAATAGCAAAGCTTGTGGAATATGCCATAGTTTTGCTGCAGATGGGCGGTGTATATCACTCCTTAAGGTGCTTATGACTAATCATTGTGTATATGATTGTAAGTATTGCATTAACAGGAGATCCAATGATGTACCTAGGGCGGCTTTTGAACCTGAGGAATTGTGTAATCTTGTCATTGAGTTTTATAAGAGAAATTATATTGAAGGCTTATTCTTTAGTTCAGGTGTTATGGTGAGTCCGGATTATACAAGTGAAAAAATGTGTGAGACACTTTTACTCCTTAGAACTAAGTACCACTTTAATGGTTATATTCATGTTAAGACTATTCCGGGAACCTCGGATGAATTGATAGCCAAAATCGGACTTCTTGCAGATAGAATTAGTGTGAATTTGGAGCTTCCCACTGCTGAAAGTCTTAAAGAATTGGCACCTAATAAGAATTTTAGCAAAATACTTGACCCGATGGAGAAGATAAGTGATACCATTGCGGCGCACAGACTGGCAATAGGTAAGGATGCCAGAATGGAGCGTGCGAATATTAACAGATATTTGGATAACAGCATTTTTAATAGTCGAATGACCATTGACGGAGAAAAGGTGAAGGCTATTGGAGATGGACGGGAGAATATAGGGTTAAGCCGTTCTGTTAATAATAAAACCGACTATACAGCGCTTGTTCCACAGGGGAAACAGGGAGGAGACTTAAAGCGTCCATTTGCTCCCGCAGGACAAAGTACACAGATGATTATTGGCGCGACTCCCGAGTCGGATTTGACATTGCTTGAGACTACGCAGAGATTGTATCAGGCGTATGATTTGAAAAGGGTATTCTTTTCTGCATATATTCCAATTAATGAAGATAAGGCATTGCCTGCTATTGGAACAGCACCACCATTACTCAGGGAACATAGGTTGTATCAGGCGGACTGGTTACTTCGGTATTATGGTTTCCAGGCGAAAGAACTGCTGACTGAGCAGAGGCCATTTTTTAATGAGCAGATTGATCCTAAATGTGATTGGGCTGTTAGACACCTTGAGGCATTTCCGGTCGAAGTGAAGACTGCAAGTTATGATGTTCTTTTAAGGGTGCCGGGTATTGGTCCCAAATCTGCTATGAGAATTATTAATTCAAGACGCTATGGCGCGTTGTCATTTGAATCACTAAAGCGAATGGGGGTTGTGCTCAAGAGGGCGCACTATTTTATTACATGCAATGGCAAGATGATGTTTAAGACACGAATTGAAGAGGACTATATTACGAGTAGGCTGGCAGATAGTGAATCTAAGGAGAATTGGAGAATTGCCCATCAGAACGAGCAGTTCCACCAGATGACTTTGTTTGAGACCTACGGTGCAATGTCTAGTTGATACTAATTGTCAGTATAGTTTCCAATGTTCAATTATTGGGGATTAATAATTAAGAGCGAGAGACTTTTTATGAATGTATTTACATGTGAAGATAATTTGGAATCAAAACTGACCTGCATATATACAGCATGGGAAAAGGCAATTAAAGTTGGGCACAGTAATGTAAGGCTTGAAGTGGAACCCATTTATATGAGTAATTTGTTTGATGAATATACTCATGTTGAAGCAGATAATATTAAGGCTCAAAAGGTGAGCAATTCAATTAATAGCAAGATATCGCCGGATGTTTATATATCAGTTTATTATGCTTTGTTATCTAATGAAGATGACGCGCTTGATTCTGCATACAGATTTTTAATAAATGCCTTTAAGGTTGGCAATAATGCAATTTTTGCAATAAATACACCGGAGAATATGCGAATGATGGAATTAAGAAGAAGAGTCGGCAATGAGATTCACAGCTTTGTTGAATTTTTAAGATTTCATTCGATTAATAATCAGGTATATATCGGACATATAGAGCCTAAAGCAGATGTAATTGAACTGGTTGGCAGGCATTTTGATGATAGAATGCCATCTGAGAATTGGATGATAATAGATGATAATAGGAGATATGCTGTTGTGCATCCTAAGGATGGAGATAATTATATTAAACAATTGTCAAGTGAGGAATTTGAGAGGTTGCGTCAGACTGAGGGGATAGATGATGTATATACTGAAATGTGGAGAGCATTTTTTGATGCAATTGCGATTAAGGAGAGAGCTAACAGAAGGTGTCAGATGAATCACATTCCTTTATGGATGAGAAAACACGCAGTTGAATTTCAGGGATAGCTATGACTGATGTCATTATTTAATAGAGGTATTTAGAAATTATAGTTTGGATAGGATGAAAAGTGCGAAAAGTCGCACTTTTTTATTAATCTACAACATGCCGCCAGGTCATAGATTAATTGACTATTACTCTACCATTTATTGCTATTATGTATATAATTGAAATAGTGATACAATTTGTGTACCTGCTAAGTAAGGTATGAGAATTAAAGTGTAAGGTGAATTTGATTAGGAGAATGGAACAATATGAAAGTACTTATGTTAAATGGAAGTGCTAAGGCAAATGGCAACACTTTTACTGCATTAAATGAAATTGGAAAGCAGTTAAATGAAGAAGGAATAGACTATGAGATTTTTCAAATAGGCGGAAATGCAGTGAGGGATTGCATTGGTTGCGGACAATGCACAGATAAAGGATGTGTTTTTGCTGATGATGATGTTAATAAGTTTATTGCCAAGGCTAAGGAAGCTGATGGTTTTATTTTTGGAACCCCGGTTTATTATGCGCATCCAAGCGGAAGGATATTGTCTTTCTTAGACAGGGTATTTTATTCAAGCGGATATGCTTTTAAGCATAAACCGGGTGCGGCAGTTACAGTTGCAAGAAGGGGAGGTAACTCAGCTTCGTTTGATTGCTTAAATAAGTATTTCGGAATAACTGAAATGCCGATTCCGGGTTCGACTTATTGGAATATTTCGTACGGAAGAACACCGGGCGAGGCTATTCAGGATTTAGAGGGAATGCAGACTATGAGAAATTTGGCAAAGAATATGGCATGGATGTTAAAATGCTTCGAACTTGGTAAGAAAAATGGTATTGAGTTGCCGGACTCAAAGGTAGAGGTTAGAACTCACTTTATTCGATAAATATATTATGGATACTTTCCGGCGTTTGGGATAAAATAAGATATTGTATTTATGATATTATATTTGAACTTCGTAGTATAAGGAGTATTGGGAGTGAATAAATATATTGATTTTTCTGGTGAAGTGAAGAATGCCTTAGATGAAAATAGGCCGATTGTTGCAATTGAAACCGGAGGTACTTTTGAAGGAATTCCGTACCCTGAAAATGCCCAAACGGCATTAAGAGTTATGGATGAGGTTAGAAGAGCAGGAGCAACGCCGGCATACATTTCCATTATGGATGGAAGAGTAAAGGTCGGTATGACGGATGAGGAAATATATACTTATGCCAAATTGCGTGGAACTATGCAGAAAGCTTCACGAAGGGAAATTCCACAGATAATAGCCCAGGGCTTAAACGGTGTTATGACTATTGCAGCAACTATGGTAATTGCCGATTATGTGGGAATACCGGTTGTCTCAGGTGGAGGAATCGGTGGAGTTCATAGAGGCGCAGAGAATTCTATGGATATTTCATCTGATTTAGAGGAAATAACAGAAAGAAATGTTATTGTAGTATGTTCCGGGGCTAAATCAATACTGGATCTGAATCTTACTATGGAGTATCTGGAGACAAAAGCTGTATCTGTTATAGGTTACAGAACAGACAAACTTCCTGCATATATGGCCAGAACAAGTGAAATAAAATTGACCTGCAGAATGGATGATGTAAAGGTAGTTGCTGATACTTATAAGATTAAGAATGAATTCGGGATTAATGCGGGTATAATACTTGCTAATCCTATAGATGAGGAATTTTCAGTTGATTCCAAGCAACTGGATCAGGTTATTGATGAAGCCATAACTAGGAGCGTTGAAGATAAAATAACCGGTAAGGCTATTACCGGTTATCTGATGAAATATGTAAAAGAGAAAATGGGTAATGACAGCATGGAAGCGCAAAAGCATATGATTATTCAAAATGCCGTACTTGCAGCAGAAGTTGCCGGCCAAATCTGCATATAATTCAGGCTTATTTTGTTAAAATACAGGAGGGAAAGTATGCCTTTATTTTCGTGTGAACAGACATATACAAAAGAATTATATTATGAGTATGCATGGTGTGCATATCATAAGCTTAGATCGTATAAGAAATTGATTTTTGGCGTAATATTAGTTGTTTTGGCAGTTGCCTTGATTTTTGCATTTTTTGGACGATATTTTGGTGCAGTGCTTTTGGTTTTATCCTTGCCGATATATCCCATAGCTCTTAAAAAGTCAATGAATAAGCAAATTGAAAATGTGTGGGAAAGTAATCAGGTATACAAGAATTTTGATTACCATGTAGATTTCTATGATGACTATTTGGAAATAATATCTGAAAATGGAACCAATAAGGTTGTATATGACAAATTGTATGGTATTTTAGAATCTGAGCATGTTCTGGCATTGATGGTAGGTAATAATCAGGGTAACATGTTTGATAAGAGTAAGATGTCAGATGAATTAATAGCTTTTTTGAAAACCAAGGCGAGAGTTATCGAATAAAGCAGGCTAATTCAGTTAGTACCATATAATAACTGTATGCTTTGGAAGCGGGGAAATAATGGGTGATTATGTAGTTCTTGATCTTGAAATGTGCAAGCTTCCTAAGGGATATAAACCTAAGGAATTTAAGCATAATAGTGAGATTATTCAGATTGGTGCAGTTCTTATTGATGACACATATAAGATTGTTGACAAATATGCGGCATTTGTTAAGCCACAGTATGGTGAGTTAGATGCACATATTAGTCACCTCACGGGAATCAATAAGGGTGACATTAAGGATGCACCTTTGCTTGATGTTGTTATAAGAGAATTCGAAAAATGGATACCTAAGGATGCCGTACTGGTATCTTGGTCTGAAACGGATTTATATCAGCTGCGATATGAGTTTGAGGACAAAAATATAGCACTTGGAAGATTCGAGAAGTATTTTGAGACTTGGGTAGATTGTCAGAAAAAGTTTTCAGAGAGACTTGAATCCTCAAGGCCATATAATCTGGAGGAGGCTCTCATTATAGCCGATATTATACCTGAAGGACGGGCTCATAACGGTCTGGATGATGCTTACAATACAGGATTGTTGTATATTAAGATGCTTGAGAATTCACAATTTGAACTGAACAAATTGTATCTTGAATCTAAGAACGAGGAGCATGAGACATTAAGCTTTTCGATGGGAGACCTGTTTAGTAATATTAAGCTTAATTGAAATAAAAGAAATATGTGGATGGCTGCAAGAGTGAAATAATGGATATGTGTTTGAAACGGTATTCATTATTGTGTGCTTGCGGCTATTTTTTTATATACATATACTTAATAAAAAGCGAGTTATGTGATACAATATATTCGGCTTATTGTGCTTATTGGTATTGTGGGTGCATTGAAGATGCATTCAGTAATTGCCAAAGCATTTAGAATACAAGGTGAAAGTGAATTTCACAGAATGGAGATAAAGAATATGGCATTAAGTAAGAAACCAACTACCGGAATGAAGGACATCCTTCCACAGGAGATGAAAATTCGTGATTATGTTATTGGAGTAATACAGGAAACATATGCACAGTTTGGATTTACACACATTGAGACGCCATGTGTGGAGAATATTGCCAACCTTAACTGTAAGGCGGGTGGTGAAAACGAAAAACTGATTTTTAAGATTATGAAGCGTGGCGAGAAGCTTAATCTTGAGACAGCCAAGGAGGAAAATGATCTGACAGATTCAGGACTTAGATATGATCTTACGGTACCTCTTGTAAGATTCTATTCTAATAATGCTGCGTCACTTCCAAGCCCATTCAAGGCTCTTCAGATTGGACCTGTGTGGAGAGCAGACAGACCTCAGAGAGGAAGATATCGTCAGTTCTATCAGTGCGATATTGATATTTTGGGAGAAGCAAGTAATCTTGCTGAGATAGAGCTTATTACTGCAACAACAACAACATTAGGTAAGCTTGGATTTAAGAATTTTGAGATTAGAATTAACGAAAGAAGAATCCTTAAAGCAATGGCTGCATATGCAGGTTTCCCGGAAGAGGAATATGACGAAGTATTTATAATCCTTGACAAGATGGATAAGATTGGCATGGATGGGGTTAGAGAGGATCTTATTGTTCACGGATTTACAGAGGAATCTGCAACGAAATATCTTAATCTTTTCAAGGGACTTGAGGAGAATAAGGATAATGGTCTTGAGTATATTGCAACAGAATTAGGAGAATTCCTTGATGCTGATATTAAGGCAAATCTTGCTGAAATTATAGATAGTGTTAATGCAACTAAGGCTGCTTCATTCGAGGTGGTTTTTGATCCGACACTTGTAAGAGGAATGAGTTATTATACAGGAACAATTTTTGAAATTGCTATTCCGGAATTTGGCGGAAGCTGCGGCGGTGGCGGAAGATATGATAAGATGGTTGGCCAGTTTACCGGACAGGATACACCGGCATGCGGTTTTTCTATAGGTTTTGAGCGTATTGTTTTACTGCTTCTTGAGAATAATTTCCAGATACCTGACGAAAAGGAAAAAGTAGCTTTCCTCATTGAGAAGGGTGTTGGGGCAGATAGACTTTGTGAAGTTATGAAAGAAGCTGCAGAACTCAGAGCAATGGGTAAACAGGTGCTTGTATCGAGAATGAACAAGAATAAGAAGTTCCAAAAGGAGCAGCTTGAAGCACAGGGATATTTCGAGTTCAGAGATTGCTATAAAGATGCACTTAAGAACTAGTTAATTTTATGTGAAGAAAGCTAAGCAATTGCGGAAGCGGCAGTGTTAATACAGTGAACGAGGATTATTATGTTTGGAAAAAATCGTTCCATGGACTGCAAGGAATTTGCTAATTTGACTCCAAAGTGGATAGAGGATGAACTCTATGGTAAAGAGGCATACAGATTCCTTGAGCATATGGAGACCTGTGATGAATGCAGGGAAGAATTGCATATTCAATTCCTGGTAAAAGAGGGAATGGAGCGTCTTGAAAGTGGAGAGAGTTTTAATCTTGATGAAGAACTCCTTAACAAGGTTGATGCTTACAAGAAGAGATTAATTCATCAGCATAAGATGAATGTTGCTGTCTACTGGATGGAAGCTGTTGCTATTGCTGCGATGATTTTTATTATTGCTTTAGTTGTTATTTTGAAATTTTAGCAGGTTGTGAGTGGAGCTTGCGATTTTAGATATTAGGTAGGTGTGATTTGAGCAAAATTGTATTAATTGATGGTCATAGCATATTAAACAGAGCATTTTATGGCGTTCCTGATCTTACAAATTCTTCAGGACTTCATGTTAATGGTGTATATGGCTTTTTGAATATTATGTTCAAGGTTATTGATGAAGAAAAGCCGGATTATCTTTGCGTTGCTTTTGATGTTAGTGAGCCTACTTTTAGACACCAATTTTTTGATGGGTATAAGGCTAATCGTAAGCCGGCATTACCGGAATTCAAGGAGCAGGTGCCCGTAATTAAAGATGTCCTTAAGGCAATGGGGATTACTATTGTTGAGCATGCAGGTTGGGAAGCTGATGATATTCTTGGAAGTCTGGCAAAGAAGGCCGAGGCTGATAATATTGAGGTTAGCTTAATTTCAGGTGATAAGGATTTACTTCAGATTGCTTCTGATAAGATAAAAATATGTATTCCCAAAACAAAAGGCGGTAAGACAGAGACAGAATGCTATTATACAAAGGATGTAATAGATAAATACCAGCTTCCGCCGAGTGGAATTATTGAACTTAAGGCACTTATGGGTGATACAGCTGACAATTACCCGGGGGTTCCCGGAGTAGGCGAGAAGACTGCGACAGCTCTTCTTGTTCAGTACGGAACCGTAGAAAATGTGTATGCTCATATTGATGAGATAACTAAAAAGGGTCTTCACGACAAATTAGTTGAAAACAGGGATAAGGCTGAAATGAGTCATTATCTTGCTACAATCAAGACTGATTGTGAAATTGATGTGGAGTGGAAGGATGTGCTGATTGGTAACTTGTATACCGATAAGGCATATGAATTACTGCAGTCACTAGGACTTAAAAGTATACTAAAGCGCTTTGAAGGTAATGTAGATCTTTCAAATGATGATGATGTAAGGGCTTCATTTATTAATATTACTGACTTCGCGGATTGTGAAGCTGTTTTTGAAAAAGCAAGACAGTGTGAACATAGGGTTTTCTTCTATGTACATACAGATGCTGATGGTATGGCGGCAGTATCTCTTACATTTGATGAAAATACATATATTATCCTTGCAATGGGATTTATGACAGAAGGATATTTAGCTGATAAGTTGGCAACACTTCAGAGAAGCGGTATCAATATGGTTACTTATGATGCTAAAAGCATGTATCCATTTATTGATAGCGAATATTGGAGAAATATAGATGATATGATGATTATTTCATATCTTCTTAATCCGCTTAAGGCAAGGGAGTATCGTCTTGAGCAGGGCTTTGTGACATATGAGATGTCAAGCCTTTACAGTGATATTTATGAGCAACTTAGAGAACAGGGAATGGAGGAACTCTATAATACTATTGAGATGCCTCTTACAAAGGTTCTTTATGATTGTGAAAGAGAAGGTATTCTTGTTGATCGTGATGCACTTGTGTGGTATGGTGAGTCGCTGACAGACAGAATTGCAGAACTTGAAGACAGTATATATAATCAGGCCGGCGAAAAATTCAATATTAATTCGCCTAAACAGTTAGGAGAGATTCTTTTCGTTAAGCTTGGCCTTGAAGGTGGTAAGAAAACAAAATCAGGATATTCAACAGCAGCTGATGTTTTAGAAAAACTCGCAGCTGATAATCCGATTATTGCAGATATTTTGGAATACAGAGGTCTTACGAAACTTAAGAGTACTTATGCTGATGGCCTCCTTGAATGCATTGAGGCAGATGGCAGAATTCATACAACGTTTAATCAGACCATTACTGCAACAGGGCGAATTAGTTCGACAGAGCCAAATCTTCAGAATATTCCGGTTAGAACAGAGCAGGGAAGATTAATTAGAAAGTGCTTTGTTCCAAAGGAAGGGTATGTTTTTGTCGATGCAGACTATTCTCAGATAGAGCTCAGATTATTAGCCCATATGTCTCAGGATGAGGGACTTATTGAAGCATACAATTCTGATGCGGATATTCATAGAATAACTGCCAGTAAGGTATTTGGAATTCCTTTTGATGAGGTTACACCTGAAAAGAGACGTGATGCAAAGGCGGTTAATTTTGGACTTGTGTATGGTATTAGTTCCTTTGGACTTAGTCAGGATTTAGGTATAACACGAAAAGAAGCTGAACAGTATATTAAGGATTATTTTATAACATATCCGGGTGTTAAGAATTATCTTGATTCGCTTGTTGAGGGGGCAAAGGAAAAAGGATATGTTACAACACTTTACGGTAGAAGACGCCCTATACCTGAGCTTAATAACAGTAACTATATGATGCGTCAGTTTGGTGAACGTGTTGCAATGAACAGTCCGATACAGGGAACTGCTGCAGATATAATGAAGATTGCCATGATTAAGGTGCATGATGCGCTAATCAGTCAGGGAATTGATGCCAAAATTATTGTTCAGGTACATGATGAACTTCTGTTAGAAGTGAAAGCGGGCGACGCTGAGATGGCAACCCTGTTACTTGTACAGGAGATGAAAAACGCTGCTGATTTGTCGGTTAGACTGGAAGTGGATGTGCATTCGGGAAAAGACTGGTATGAGGCAAAATAGTTAGTTGTGGATTACTGACAAATATGGATATGAAGATAATAGGAATTACCGGTGGAGTTGGCTGCGGTAAAAGCAGAGTGCTTCAGTTTATTAAAGAAAATTATAACTGCCAGATTATTTTGGCAGATGATGTTGGCTTTGAAGTCGAGAAAAAGGGTGAGGACTGCTATAAGCAGATTGTAGAGACATTTGGAACGGAGATTCTTGGGCCGGATGGAGAACTGGACAGGAAGAAGCTTGCATCAATTGTTTTTGCAGATGAAGAGAAAACAAAGCAGATAAATAGTATTATTCATCCGGCTGTTATTGCAAGAATACATGAAAAAGAGGAACTTGCAAGACTTAAGGGGGGAATTGATTTCTTTTTTATTGAGGCGGCTCTACTTATAGAGTGTGGCTTTAATTCCTATGTTGATGAGATGTGGTACATATATTCTGACATAAGTGTCAGAAAGGAACGGCTAAAAAGTGCCCGCGGATATACTGATGAATTGATTGATAAAATCATGTCTTCTCAGTTGAGTGAGGCTGAATTTAGAGCAAATTCAGATTTTGTTGTCGATAATAGTGGAGATATAAATGATACATGTGAGCAGATTAGAACTCATATGAAAGGTTTAATGTGATGGAGGTTATGATGGCAGAGGCAAATAATCCTAACCAGATGGTATTTGGTCTTGATATTGGTACACGAAGCATCGTAGGAACTGTTGGATATAAAAAGGGTAAACAGTTTGTTGTTGTTGCGCAGTGCAACAAGGAACATGAGACAAGAGCAATGCTTGATGGACAGATTCATGACATTGCACAGGTTGCAGAGACAATCAAGGATGTAAAGAAGAGACTTGAAGCAAAAATAGGCGGGGAACTGCATCGTGTTTGTATAGCTGCTGCCGGACGAGTACTTCGTACTATGCAGACTCATGTAGTTATGGATCTTGATGAGGAGAGAACAGTAACCTCAGAAGATATTTATTCACTTCATTCTTATGCAATAGAAGAGGCATATAAGGAGTTTCTGGATCAGAATAATACTGAGCTTAAATTTTATTGTGTAGGTAGTAGTGTTGTCAGATATTATCTCAACGATTTTGCAATGTCTAATCTTGAGAATCATAAGGCGAAGCATATTGGCGTTGATATGATTGCAACTTTCCTTCCGGATGATGTTGTTGACGGTCTTTACAAGGCTGTTGAACTTGCAGGTCTTGAGGTTGCCAATATGACACTGGAGCCCATTGCTGCTATTCAGCTTGCAATTCCTGAACGTTTTAGGCTGCTTAATATTGCGCTTGTGGATGTTGGCGCAGGAACCTCAGATATTTCAATTACAAAGGATGGAACAATTATTGCATTTGGTATGATTCCAACCGCAGGTGACAGCCTTACAGAGAAAATAGCTAATCACTGTATGGTTGATTTCAATGCAGCAGAGGTTATTAAGAGAAAAGCAGATGATCAGGATGTCATCGAATATGAAGATATTATGGGCATCAAGATGACAATTACCAAGGAGGAGATTGCCGGACTTCTTAGTGACAGTGTTGATGAAATGGCAACGCTTGCATGTGATAAAATCAAGGAACTCAATGGTGATAAGAGTGTTGGAGCTGTATTTGTAGTAGGCGGTGGCGGAATGATACCGGGATATACAAATGCTTTGGCAGAAAAACTCGGTCTTGCACCTGAGAGAGTTGCACTTCGTGGTAAGGAAGTAATGCAGGATGTAATTTTTGAGAGTACAGAGCTTAAGGTTGACTCACTGCTTGTTACGCCAATTGGTATATGTCTTAATTTCTATGAGGAAAGCAATAATTTCATTTTTGTCAGATTTAATGATAGCAAGATAAAGCTCTATAATAACAGTAGTCTTACAATAATGGATGCGGCTATGCAGACTGATTTCCCGAGTAGCGGCTTCTTCCCTAAGAGTGGTCCGGAACTTGACTTTACAGTAAATGGAAAGGCAAGAATGGCAAGAGGTGATATGGGTGAGCCTGCTGAAATTAAGTTAAATGGTGTACCTGCTAACCTTCATTCACCAATTAAGGAAAATGATATTATTGAGGTTAAGGAATCAACAGCAGGAGCACCGGCACATCTGACCATATCAGCACTTCCGGAGTTCAAGGCAATTCTTAAGGCAAATGTTAACGGAAATGTGGTTGAACTTCCAAAGTTTGCGGCTGTTAATGGTGTGCTTCAGTCAGAATATTATGATATTCAGACCGGTGATGATATTGTGATTCTTGATTATTATACAGTTAAGCAGATTATGACATTTATGGATGTTACACTTGCACCCGGTACGGTAATATATGTTAATAATCAGGTGGCAGGTGATGATACAAAGGTTTATGAGAATTTTACAGTATCATGGCAGTTAACAGATGGTTCATTTGAAGCGGCACAGTATACTTATGATGACCTTATGAATGAAACTTCGGAGAAAGAGGCTGGTACAGAAGCTGCAAACCGGGTACAGGAGTCTCAGACTGCTTCGCAGGCAGTTACACAGCAAGTGACACAGACAGTACAGCAGTCTGCTCAGGCGATACAGCCACAATCAGCTCAGGCTACACCGGTACAGCCGGCCACACAGATTAGCCAGGCTGTGAATACAGATGGTAATACAGTAATTAATGAGACTGTTGTATTAGAGCCTAAGGCGCCTTTTTCAATTCATGTAATTGTTAACCGTGCGCCTGTGACTCTTTCGGGTAAGAATAGATATGTTTTCGTGGATATCTTTGATTTTATAAGCTTTGACAGGACAAAGGTCAGAGGAACGCTGGTAACTAAGATTAATGGCAGGGATGCTGTGTATATGGAAGAAATCCGTGAAGGCGATGTTATAGAAGTTAACTGGAAATAGGCAGGTATATCTAATGAGGATGTGTCCAATTGCCAGTGGCAGCAGTGGCAATTCAATATATGTAGGAAGCAGTAATACACATATTCTTGTAGATGCAGGAATTAGTAAAAAGAAAATAGATGAAGGTCTTGGCTTTGCCGGATTAAGCGGAACAGATGTGGATGCTATTCTAATTACGCATGAGCATTCTGATCATATTCAGGGACTGGGGGTATTCTGCAGAAAATATCCGGTGCCAATATATGGGACCGAGAAGACGCTCATGGAAATACAAAAATGCAAAAGCCTTGGATTTGTTGATCCGCAACTTTTTCATACAATACGGGCTGATGAGGAGTTTGTTATTGGTGAGATTAAGGTTAATCCGATGCATATAAGCCATGATGCTGCTGACCCTGTCGCATATACTTTTTTTGATGGTAGACATAGAATGGCAGTTGCAACAGATATGGGGATTTATGACGACTATACCGTCAATCGTCTTAAGGGAATGGATGCTATATTACTGGAAGCTAATCATGATGTAAGAATGCTTCAGGTTGGTCCATATCCATATCAGTTAAAGCAGAGAATTTTATCTGAACATGGCCACTTGAGTAATGAAAATGCCGGAAGATTATTATGCGAGATAGCACATGATAATCTGGGAAGAATCTATCTTGGTCACTTAAGTAAAGAAAACAATATGCCTGAGCTTGCATATGAAACAGTGAGAATGGAGTTGGACATAGGAGACTGTGACTATAAGGCGTCTGACTTTGATTTATATGTTGCGAAAAGAAATGAGCCAACGGCAGTTGTTGAATTATAAAAAATCATATATAATCATTCGGGGAAAATGGGAAGATTACAAATAGTGTGTAAAAAGGAAATGGTGAATTATAATGGCAAAAATCGGTGAGTATCTCCGTAAAAATGCAAGAAGAATCGGAATGTCACTTTTTGGTGTAATAATATGTGCAATCAGTGTAGGAATATTTAAGATTGCAGCACTTGGAGTTGATCCTTTCCAGTCGCTTATGGCAGGTCTTGATAATCTTATTCCTATTGGATTTGGAACCTTATATGTAATTGTTAACTGTGTGTTGCTGATTTTCAGTCTTGTAGCAGACAGACATAATATTGGACTTGCAACCTTTATTAATCTGTTTCTTTTGGGCTATATAACTCAGTTTACATATGAATTCCTTCAGACAGTATTTGTTAATCCGAGTATGGTTGTCAGAGTGATTTGTCTTGTTGTAGGTATTGTTATTATTTGCTTTGGTTCTGCTTTTTATATGACTGCAGACCTTGGCGTTTCTACTTACGATGCTGTTGCAATCGTAATGAGTGGAAAGTGGAAGTGGGGACAGTTCAAATTTATTCGTATTGCAACTGATCTTGTTTGCGTTGTTGCGGGTGTAATAATGTTCCTTTTGGCAGGTGGAACGATTGCGCAGATTCCGACTATTGCCGGTATCGGAACAATTGTTACAGCATTCTTTATGGGACCACTTATTGAACTGTTTAATGAAAAGGTTGCAAGACCTTTCTTAGCTAAAGGGGGAAATCTGAAAAAAGAGGCATAATGTGTGTTAGCGAATCTCTTATTTAGTCTAAATGCCACGTTACCCATTTTTATAATGATGGTAATAGGCTATTTTTTGAAAAAAATAAAGATGTTAGATGAGCATTCAACCGGTGTAATAAATAAGCTCGTTTTTAGAGTTTTTTTACCTGCACTGCTCTTTGTTGATTTGGCAGATCAGGATTTTGTTTCAATATGGGACTCGTCCTTTGTGTTTTTTTGCGCAGTATCAACAGTAGTAAGTATTTTGGTTTCTTTTGGTCTGTCGTTTTTGTGTAAAGATGGAGCAGACAGAGGTGAATTTGTTCAAGCCTCTTACAGAAGTGCCGCGGCTACTCTCGGAATAGCATTTATGACCAATATTTATGATAATGTAGCTATGGTGGCTCTTATGATAATAGGGTCTGTGCCAATATATAATATTGTTGCGGTAGTTATATTGTCGCTTACATCACCCGAAAACAGTGGTGAAGGAAAACTTAATGCTAAACTTCTTAAGAAGACATTTAGGAATGTAATGACTAATCCCATTATTCTTGGAATATTAGTTGGTCTTGTGTGGTCTTTGCTTAAAATACCGCAGCCGGTTATTTTTGTGAAATCCGTTACATATCTGGGGCAATGTGCATCGCCGCTTGCACTAATTGGGCTGGGGGCAAGCTTTGAATTATCTGATCTTAAGGAAAAGTTGTTGCCGATTATTGCCGTTAATTTTAATAAGTTGTTTTTGTGGTGCATGGCGTTTCTGCCTGTTGCTGTATGGATGGGATATAGAAATGACAAGTTGGTAGCTACGCTTATTATGCTTGGAAGTGCAACAACCAGCAGTAGTTTTATTATGGCAAAAAATATGGGACATAAGGGTGTCATTTCTGCCAGTGCAGTTATGACAACAACGCTTCTTGGATCATTTTCCATGACCTTTTGGCTATTTGTCCTTAAATCCTTAGGGTATATTTAGTTTGAATTGAAAATTATATGGTGTAAAATATAAAAACAATAACAGATAGGAGATTATTATGAAAAAGACAATCATAACTGTTGTAGGTCACGACACAGTGGGTATTATTGCGAAAGTATGTACTTATCTTGCAGATAATGACATTAACATCCTTGATATCAGCCAGACAATCGTTCAGGGCTGGTTTAACATGATGATGATTACAGATATGACTAAGGCGACAAAGCCTTTTGGTGATGTGGTGTCAGAACTTGAGAAGCTTGGTGAAGATATTGGTGTTCAGATTAAGTGTCAGACAGAAGATATCTTTAACAGTATGCATAGAATCTAAGGAGAAAATAGATGCTTAATATTTTTGAAGTAGCAGAGACTAATAAAATGATAGAGCAGATGAATCTTGATGTGCGTACTATCACACTTGGTATCAGCCTGCTTGACTGTATCGATGGGGATATCGATAAGGTATGCGATAATATTTATAATAAGATAACAACTAAGGCTAAGGACCTGGTTAAGACTGGAGAAGATATATCTCTTGAACTTGGTATTCCGATTGTAAATAAGAGAATTTCAGTTACACCAATTGGACTTATTGGCGCATCAGCCTGCAAGACAACGGATGATTTTGTTAAGATTGCGCTTACTCTTGATAAAGCTGCAAAAGAAGTTGGTGTTAACTTTATTGGTGGATATACAGCTCTTGTTGCCAAGGGTATGACACCTGCAGAGGAATTACTCATAAGATCAATTCCTGATGCACTTGCACAGACTGACAGAATTATGAGTTCGGTTAATCTTGGTTCAACCAAGACCGGTATTAATATGGATGCTGTTCGTCTTATGGGTGATGTAATTAAAGAGACAGCAGAGAAGACTAAGGATATAGATTCATTAGGATGTACAAAGCTTGTGGTGCTCTGTAATCCGCCTGATGATAATCCGTTCATGGCAGGTGCATTTCATGGAATGACAGAGGCTGATTCTATTATCAATGTAGGTGTAAGTGGACCGGGTGTTGTCAAGTGTGCGCTTGAACAGGTAAGAGGTGAGTCTTTTGAGGTTCTTTGTGAGACAATTAAGAAGACTGCCTTTAAGATAACAAGAGTTGGTCAGCTTGTTGCTAAGAAGGCAAGCGAGAGACTTGGTGTTCCGTTTGGAATCGTGGATTTATCCCTTGCTCCAACTCCTGCAATTGGCGATTCTGTTGCAGATGTATTATGTGAAATGGGACTTGAATATGCAGGCGCTCCGGGAACAACGGCAGCTCTTGCTATGTTGAATGATCAGGTTAAGAAGGGTGGAGTTATGGCTTCATCTTATGTTGGTGGATTATCTGGTGCATTTATTCCTGTGTCAGAGGATCAGGGTATGATTGATGCGGTAGTAGCGGGGGCGCTTACTATTGAGAAGCTTGAAGCAATGACATGTGTATGCTCGGTTGGTCTTGATATGATTGCAATTCCGGGTGATACGCCGAATACAACTATTGCAGGTATAATTGCAGACGAACTTGCTATTGGTATGATTAACCAGAAGACGACAGCTGTTCGTGTAATACCTGTAATTGGTAAGGGCGTTGGTGAGAATGTTGAGTTTGGCGGACTTCTTGGGCATGCGCCTATTATGCCTGTTAACAAATTCGACTGTTCTGCATTTGTTAACAGGGGAGGCAGAATTCCGGCTCCGATTCATTCATTTAAGAATTAAGTTTATTATGGACCGCACATAGTTGCGGTCCTTTGTATATTTACGATATGGCCGGTGTAGACCGGGTGGGTAACTGTGTTTATGAAAAAAATAATCGAGAAAAGACATTTTATTATAATTGGAGTGGTATTTCTGTTTGCTATAGGAGTTCTATTAGTTGGTGGACAGAATAAGGCAGTATTTTCGGGTGACGGTGTGCTTGATATGTTTATTCCTCAGTATCAGTCACTCAAGAACGAGCATGCTTTTTTTGCTCAAAAGCATAATATTGCTGCAATAGGAAGTACCAATAGGGATTTCTTTTATTCAGAATATAAATATACAAGCCTCTTATTCATGATTTTTCCATCATATATAGCATATGTTTTGCTTTTCCTTGAAAAGATAATAATAGGAGCATATGGTGTGTTTTTGCTGGCAAAGAAGCTGATAGGAGAAAAAATAGCAGGATGTGAATCCTCAATATGGCTGCTTGGTCTGGCATATGGTCTTTTCAATGTGTTTCCGGCATATTGGATGGCTGTTGCAACGCTACCGTGGCTTATACTGTTGATTATTCGTATATCAGAGAAAAGAGGATATATCTGGTTGCCGCTTATGTTAGCGTATCCGATATTTAGTGATATGCTTCATTTTGGTGTCTTTATTGTATTACTTGTGCCGGTATATTTTATTTATAAATGGGTGAGATACAAAAGATGTCCATATTGGCTTCTTGTATCGGATATACTGCTTGCTGCAGGCTTTGGACTTACAGAATACCGTTATATAAGGCAGTTGTATGAAGGACATATTGACCTTATTTATAAGGTAGAGGAGTGGAGTGATTTTACTTTTGATAAGCTTAAGGAAACGCTTAATCTGCTTTACTGGAATTATCGCTATATTCCTAATATGAAGGCATATCTTGTTATTCCGATTACCCTTATATTGGTATGGTTTGTGGTATTGTTAACAAAAAAGAACAATGTTTTGGCTAAGGTAGCAGAAGGTGTGTCAATTATAGCGGTAATTGCGGTTCTATTGTGCAATACAGAATATAATGACCTGTTACATACGATTACAGCTAGCGATGACAGCATTACGTATGCTGAGTATTATAATACAGACCTTTATAAAAAAATGGTTTCGGATATCGATTATAAGGGCGAGTGGATGGGCACATACGGGGTGCCTAAGGGAGCACTTGCATATAATGGAATTAAGACAATAGAAGGCTATATCGATGTACCTATGTGTATTGGAGAAGCGTCCTATCAAAAATATCTTGATAAGACCATGGGCGAATTTATTGTTAATTCTGATGGCTATGTGACGGCGTCGATTGATACTAACAAATACAAGGAATGCGGTGGGAGATATCTTTGTTCAGCTGCTGAAATAACCAATGCCTCAGAAAAGGGGTTTGTTTTTGTAGACCAATATAGTAATCAGTCGGTTCCGGGAGCGGGAGAGGTTTATCTGTATATAACCAAATCAAGATATGTTGATAAGGAATTCAAGTCGGTGCCGTTTGAAGAAAGAGATGTGAAATACAACCTGGCCGACTTTGAGGATATGCTTGCAAGAGCTGATGTAATGGTATCCGAAATTAATACATATAAGGAAAATAATGCAGATTTGTCTGATGAGGAAATATTAAAGGCCTTTAATGATGGTGAGGATTTGAGAGAACTCTATAATGAATATATGGAGTTTCTTGATTTGATTGCAACTGCAAAAACAGTAGCGGAGGTACGTTACAATTCGGATATTAATGATGATCTGAATTCCGAAAAAAGTTTGAATATTACTGAAGAGTATGTGGATGTATATGATAAAACCCTGCAAAGCCTCAGAGAGATAAGCAAGTCTCCGTATAGTATTATAATTGATGATGAACTTGGTGAAGGCAGCGCTGAAAGTCTAACTGAATATGAAGACATGACCGATGAGGAAAAAGAACGTCAGGTCAAGTTGGAAAGTCTTGAGAAAGAGTATGATCAGGCTATAAATGAAGCATATTATTATGAGTACAAGGGAACTGTATGGGATATGGATATGCTAGGTGAACAGTCGGATGACCTTGAACGTGAGGATATCATTAATATCTATATAGGTATTCAGGCGGAAATGGCAAAGGCCGTTGGAGAAATATATCTGGAAATCCTTCAGTTGTGTAATGAAGAGGCATTGGATGAAGGCTATGATAATTATATGGATTATGCCTATGAGGTTCATTATGCCAGAGACTTTTCGGTTGAAGATGTTAAAAGGTTCTGCAAGGATGTCAGAAGCTGTTCTTCGACATATGGAGCGTTAATTGAGCAAATTGTAGATGAGAAGCGGATGAATCTTGGATATGAAGATCTGATAAAGAAGGATGATAGAGCAACCTTTGAAATGTTACTCCCATATATGGAGAGTATTGATGAAGAACTGTCAGTTCCAATGCGTCATATGCTTGATAATAATCTTTTTAATTTGAATCCATCCGATACTAAAGCTGATGTTGGATATACAACAGGGATGCCTGCATTTGGTGATGCTTATATCTTTGATTCGCCATACGGCAATTATAATGATTTGTACACATATGTCCATGAGTATGGTCATTATAATCATGTATTTCATGCTGATGAGAATGAACTTGAAGGCAGAGCAGTAATGGATGTAAATGAGATTCATTCACAGGGGCTGGAAGCATTAATGGCTCCGCTTTATTCTGATATATATGGAGAGGAGATTGGAGAGTTCCTTGAAATGGATGAGATCGAGCAGATGGTGGGTGCGATTGAAGATGCTTGTAAAATTGCGGAATTTGAAATATATGCTCATGAACATCCGAATTCGACAGTGGAGGAACTTGGAAAATATTTCCTCGAATTATCAGAAGATTATGGAGAGTCTTATAACTCATACATTACAGAAGTGTATGATTGGATATATATTCCTCATCTGTTTAATTCTCCGGGATATTATATTTCCTATTCGACTTCGGCGGTATCAGCGCTTGAACTATATTGTTTGTCATATGAGAACCGTAATCTCGCAATAGAGAAATATATGGAACTGACATCGCTTGGAAGTAGTTGGAAATATGCAGAGGCTAACCGATTTGTAGGTCTGGGGGATGTGTTCAAAAAGGGAACTACTAAAAATATGTATAGAGACCTGTATTTTATATTCAGGAATAAAAGGTAGCAGAATAATATGAAAAAGAGGCGGCATTGTGAAAGTGTTAAACAATCACAATGCCGTTGTTATATTCATTCTTTGTTGTGGTTTGGTACTTCTGAGTAACAGCAGCATTATAGATATTTGCTGCTTGAATGTCACTTAAAAGCAAGTTATCAATATCTGCATCAGCTAGCTTTGAGATCATTGGAATCTTGGAATTATTCTTTATCATACCAAGTAGTGAATCGCTTTCTTTTCTGAATCCCAATATTCGGGCATAAGTGGGGTCGTCGAAAGGGGTAATTTCAAGTCCAAGCATTATATGCGTAAGTATTCTTGAAACACTTGCTCTTGTTATATTTTTTGTTTTAATTATGTCTGTATAAGAATTGAAAGATATAAATTCATTTAAATGACCTTTTATACGGTCATTCATCCCTTCTGTAATATCCCAAATGTTATGATAATCCACTGCTGTAATAAGCTTATAATGTAAAAATGAAGAGAAATCATTGCTAAACATTATATTTGCTGATGATAGCAGATTGACTGTGCTTTGTGGCATGTTGCCTTTTAGAGTTTCAGGTGTATGGTCACTTCGCAGAGATTCTCTGATTGCACTTGCACTTGACATTCCCGATTCATTTAAAAGTATATCATTATATGCCGAACCTATTCTTTTATATGGAACCGGCTTAATGGATGAATCTATTTTCATTAATGCTTTTATATATTCAACTGCAAGAATCATATTTGAACCGGAAAGCTTATCCAGATCGCTGGAAGAAAAGTGATCTGAGAGAGCTTTTTGTCTGGCAACAGGGTAAGATATTCCTTCCTTAACTGCAGCCTGTAACTGTTTTGAGTATTCAGAAGGGGGATTTAATAAAAAGTCAGCTATTGAAAAACAAAGCTCTTCGCATCCGGTCTCAACACCGAAGGCGAGTTCATCAACTACACCAAGATTATTGATGATTGATACAGCGCCACCGGCAAAATGTCCGGCGTCAGCAGTGGCATATATGACCGGAAGTTCGATTACCAAATCGGCACCATTTTCAAGGGCCATGCGCGTACGGGTATATTTATCACAGATGGCAGGTTCGCCACGCTGAGTAAAATCGCCACTCATTATTGCGATAATATAATCACTTCCATTTTTTCTTATTTCAGATAACTGATGCTTATGCCCATTGTGAAATGGATTGTACTCAGTAATGACAGCAGAGATTTTCATTAATTCCTCACTTCAAAATAAAATGCACTTAATTAAATACAATTTATGGCTATTTATTCCTTGAATACTTTTTGCGTAATGGAATATAATAATTATATTAGAAAAGCAATGATAATTGCAATGGAGGGTTACAGATATGGGGTCATATATTGATAAGATAAAGGAAAAAGCAAGAAGTGATGTTAAGACAATTGTTATGCCTGAGACTACAGATAAGAGAACACTTATTGCGGCTTCACATATTATTCAGGAAGGAATTGCCAATATCATACTTGTCGGTAATGAGGAAAAGATTTTAGATGGTGCCGGCTGGCTTGATATCGATTTGACCGGTGTTGAGATTGTTGATCCATCCAAAACAGACCGCCTTGAGTATTATGTTGAACAGCTTTATGAGATAAGAAAAGCAAAAGGAATGACAGAAGAGAAGGCAAGAGAGGTATTGCTTGCAGATCCGCTTACATTTGGTGTAATGATGGTAAAATGCAATGATGCGGATGGAATGGTTGCAGGTGCATGCCATGCAACAGCTGATGTTCTTCGTCCGGCGCTTCAGATTCTTAAGACAGCACCGGGAACAAAGCTTGTAAGTGGTTTCTTTATTATGGATGTTCCGGATTGCGATTATGGTTACAATGGAACATTCCTTTTTGCAGACTGCGGACTTAATCAGGATCCTAATGCAGAAGAACTTGCGGCAATAGCTGATACATCAGCAAAGTCATTTAAGAATTTGGTAGGTGCTAAGGCTTGTATAGCAATGCTTTCACATTCTACTAAGGGAAGTGCTAAGCATCCACTTGTTGATAAGATGGTTGAAGCTACAAGAATTGCTCATGAGCAGTACCCTAATCTGGTTATAGATGGTGAATTACAGACTGATGCGGCTCTGGTTCCGTCAGTAGCTAAGAGCAAGGCTCCGGGCTCAGAGGTTGGTGGTAAGGCCAATGTACTTATTTTCCCTAATCTTGATGCAGGTAATATTGGTTATAAGCTTGTTCAGAGACTTGGCAAAGCAGAAGCTTATGGTCCAATGCTTCAGGGACTTGCTAAGCCTGTTAATGACTTGTCAAGAGGATGTAGTTGGGAAGATGTTGTTGGTGTAGTAGCACTTACAGCAGTACAGGCTCAGCTGGTATAGAATATTAGTGAGTTGCCTGCATTAAACGATGTTCAAAAGAGGAAAGTATGAAATATAATCTTACAGAGATTTTTGATAATCCGGGTAAAACAGCAAATGAAGAATTGGAAATAGAGCTTGATGCTATTCTTATTATGGGTGAAGAATATGAGCTTAAGGACAGCTCGCCCATAGTCATGGAAGCAACAGGTATAGAGCAGGGCAAGGCCAGGGTTACATGTAAGTATTCCTGCAAGGTGATTTTGAATTGTGACAGATGCTTAAAGCCTGTTGAGCATAGTATTGATGTTAATGCTGATATTGTAGTTTTTTCACCTGATTATACAGGTGAAGAGGAAGAAGCATGTGAATTCATGGACGGCTATAAGCTTGATATGGATGAGTTTATATTAAGTGAGATGTTACTTGACTGGCCGAGTAAAATCTTATGCAGAGAAGACTGCAAAGGTATATGTACAGTATGTGGCAAGGATCTTAATAATGGTGAATGTGGTTGTGACAGATTTGTTCCTAATGCTGCATTTGCAGGCTTAAGTGAGTTGTTCAAGTTCGATAACTGATACCGGCTTTAGCCTGATACATATTTATATTTTATTTGTTGATAAAAAGTTGTTGACAAAGGGTAGACATAAGTCATATAATAACAAAGCGCGTGATTGGGAGACCTAAAACGATGAATGGAATCCGAATTCGCAGAACGATTTTGGATTTTAACACTGATAAGGAGGTGTACCGATATGTCAATTTGTCCTAAGAATAAATCATCTAAGGGTAGAAGAGATAAGAGAAGAGCTAACTGGAAGATGTCAGCTCCAACACTCGTTAAGTGTAGCAAGTGTGGTGCTCTTATGATGCCTCATAGAGTATGCAAGGCTTGCGGTTCTTACAACAAAAAAGAGATCGTGGCTGTAGATTAATCAGTATATGATAAGAATGTAAGGACTTTCCTATATGGAAGGTCCTTTCTTGTTTTTTATAAAAAGGTGTTGTGGTTTTCTTCGAAGAGAAGTATGCGGATTATTTTGTTTTACTTAGCCATGATTCCTTTTAAATAAACGGGATAAATAATAATTATAGTATTTATTTACTAGGGAAAGAGAGGGATTATGTTTAAAAAGAGAGTTGCACTGTTACTTAGTTTGGTGCTTGCTTTCACTTCTGTGATGCCGGCTATGGCGACTGAGTTGCCTGCAGGCGAGACTCCTTCTGTAGTACTTGAGGAGACTACAGAGTCCGGTGAAGTAGGTGAAGAATGGACAAGTACAGAGGAATCTGTTACATCAGAGGAGGCTGTGACTAAGGCAGAGTCTGAGGATACTTCAGCGGATGAGACTTCAGAGGAAGTGACATCAGAAGAAGAGACGGCCATAAGTCTGGAAGCAAAGGAAGATTATGAAGATTTTGAGTTCAGATTCGTACATGGTAGCCGTGAACTGCCAAAAGAACCTAAGCTTGGTATAGTTGATTATACCGGGGATACTGAGCTGTCCCTTCAGGAGGTAGAGGAACTCCCATCTAGATGGGATAGCAGAGAGATGGGCTGGATTCCGAATCTGAGAAATCAGGGTAGCAGAGGAACCTGCTGGGCTCATGTTGCTGTTGCGACTGCAGAGGTTTCACAGGTAAGAAAGGGATTTGCATCCAGAGATAGTATAGATTATTCAGAGGCTCAGCTTGCCTATTTTGAGTATAATTATCCGGCGGATCCGCTTGGAGGAACCATAGGTGATATAGCTAGTTATGATATAGCGGATTCTTTGAATAATTCATTATCTTTATATGATATGGGTGGTAATGTCTATATAAATAGTTGTTTAATGGCTAACTGGATTGGTATTGCTGATGAAAGTAAGTTCCCATATGAGAATGCTGAAGAGGACAAGGTTCCTAGTGTAGAGCTTGCCAGAGATGATGTGGTTCATATGACTGAGGCCAGATTGCTGTCTAATAAGGATATTAGGGCAATGAAGCAGTGCATCCTTGATTATGGTGCAATTCAAATGTCTTATAATGCTGACTGGAATGATTATTATGGTGTAAGGGAAGTCTATGATGAAAGTGGGAAATATATATATACAACCTATTATGTTCCGGAAGAAGCGCGTACTAATCATGCTATTACAGTAGTTGGATATGATGATTCAATACCTAAGGAACATTTCAAGACAGATATTAATGGACACGGTCCGGAGACGGATGGAGCCTGGCTTGTGCGCAATTCCTGGACAACAGATAACGAGGAAGGGAAAAATTATAATTCCTATAATGGATATTTCTGGTTATCATATTGTGACAAGTCCATCAATGCTGTCGCAGCATTTGATTATGAACAGGTAAGTGACAGCTGTGATAATCTGTATACATATGATGGGGGTAGCGATTATGATTTCTGTATAACTACGTCTGATATGATTAAGGGTGCTAATATCTTCACAGCTCATTCGAGTGATATTGAAGGTAATGAAGGCGTTAAGGGAGAGCTGCTCAGAAAAGTAATGTATTTGACAGGAGCAGAGGATTATGATTATAAAATAGATATATATATTAATCCGGAAGATGATAATCCGGAAAGTGGCATTCATGTTGTAGAAGCTACAACAGAAGGCCACCAGGATTATGCAGGATATCATACTGTTGCACTGAATAATCCTGTATGGCTAAAAGAAGGTGACAAATATTCGGTTGTTGTTTCTCTATATTCTAATGGTACTGATGACAGCCTTGGAATTGCAGCAGAGTGTAATGGAGAATACTGGTATGTAAGTAAAACAAGTATAGAACCGGGTCAGAGCTTCCTTAGCACAGGGGATGAGTGGACTGATGTTTTTGAGTTGAGCAGCAGGTTTAATTGGGGTAATCTGCGTATTAAGGCATTTACAGATAATGATGAAACCGGTGCAGTTAGCCATATAGTAACATTTGATCCGAATGGCGGTATTATACTTGATGGAGATGAAACAATATCTGTAAGAGAGTATGACAGATATGGTGTGTTGCCGATAGCCAATAAGGAAGGAAATGATTTCCTTGGATGGTATACTGAGAAGGATAATGGTGACCCGGTTACTTCGGATAATGTTTTTACATATGAAAATGATATAACCCTATACGCTCACTGGTCTCCGGATAATAGTCATAAGGTTACTCTTGATGCTACAGGCGGTATGTTTGCTGATGGTAATACAATAATATCTGCATATATAACTGTAGGCAGTACCTATGGCGAGTTACAGGTACCTCAGCGTGATGGAATGGTTTTCGCAGGCTGGTATACAAAGGAAGAAGGCGGTGACAGGGTTGAAAGTACTTCAGTTTTCGATGAGGTAACTGATATAACACTATATGCCCATTGGACTGAAGAAGAGGTTGGATTTATTGCTCAGGTTTCAAAACCATATGCGACAGTATCAGAGTTGGATTACTATAAAAAGAGAACTGTATTCCCGGGGACTGCTTTAAAGTTATCAACCCAAACAAGAGGAGCAAGGATATATTATACAACAGATGGAAGTGACCCTGTTGTAGCGGATGCTACCAATCCGGAAGCGGCTACAAAGTTATATACAGAGGAACTTGATGATGTCTTCGATGGAAGCAGAAGGAATGTTATTATCAAAGCCCTTGCAGTCAAGGCGGGTTATAAAGATAGTAGTGTAATGACTGAAAGATATGTGGTTGTTGATGATGATTCTTATTGGGGAGAAGTATTGACAGTCGACAGAAAGGCCAAGGGTTATAATACTCCTGCGGATATTCCGGAAGGAGTATGGGTAGCCGGTATATATGACAAAGACTATACAGGTTATAACATCACTATGGACACCCTTAATATCTATGACCATAAGACACTCCTGAGTGAGGGAAAAGATTATACAGTAAATTATACAAAAAACAAAAATGCCGGTCAGGCCAAAGTTGTTATTAAGCTCAAGGGCAACTATTCCGGAACTATTACTGAGTATTTCAATATAGCACCATTAAGCCTTGGAGATGGTACTATTGAAGGGAATATTGCCGACCCATTGGATATATGTGTTGAGGCTAAGAGAACCCCTACATATGGAACCACAACTGTATACTATGATGACCGGATTCTGAAAAAGGGTACGGATTATACTTTTGACTATCCGGACAAATCAGAAGGTGCATATAAAGAATGTGATGGTGATTACCTTGTAAATGTAGTCGGTAAGGGTAATTATACCGGAACGGCTGTTTTTAAAGAAACAATAGTATCTAAGATTACCAAGATGGCTTCTCTCTCTGTAGGTAAGATTCCTAACCAGATTCTGAAGGAGTATGATGAGGATGACATCGCAGATATGCTGGTGATAATAGATAAATCAGATAAGCAGAATCCTTATACACTTGAATATGAGAAAGATTACAGTATAGTCAGTATTAAAAATCCAGGCAAGCCGGGTACAGTCACAGTTGTAATAATGGGACTTATAAGCGATGAACATAAATATAGTGGTACAAGAAATATTACATTTAATCTTGTTGCACCAAAGCCTGTCCCAATTACCGGCAAGAAGATAAAATTTACAGGTCTTGAGGGAGATAGCCAATATAGCGGATACCGTAATGACAGAATTGATTTTGATCTTTGGGACTATAGTGAAGATGCAAATAATCCATATAAGCTGGTCAAGGGAGTAGATTACAGGTTTGGATATTCTAATAATATTGATGCCGGTAAGGCTACGATTACTATTAGAGGAATTGGAAAATATAGCGGCACTCTTAAAAAGAACTTTACAATTAAACCAAGGGTTATCACTGCAGAGGATGTTTCCTTAGGATATGACAACTATCCTTATACCAAGGGAGGCGTAAAGCCGGGGGTATATGTTAGTTATGGCAGCACTTATCTAGTGGAGGGTGTTGATTATACTGTTAGGTATACCAATAATACAGCAGTTAATGATGGAAGTAATGCAAGAAAGCTTCCTACAGTGACTGTAACCTGTAAGGGCAATTATATTAATGAGAAGCCGGCTAGTGGTTCCGGTGCCATACTTAAGTTTTTCACCATTTCGCCAAGCACTCTGAACTATACCAGTCTTATAGCTAAGGATGTTATAGCATCTCCGGTGGCAGGAAAATACAAGACAACCTATACTGTATATGATTATTCCGGCGGTAAGCTTACAGCAGGAACGGATTATGATACATCGAAGGATAAGGTTGTATATACATATGCCTGTGATGTTAATGTAACCCAGAAGGCAACCGGTGAGACACCAATTGCGCGTAAGTGTGGAGATATTATTGATCCTCTTGATATTATTCCGGAGGGTACGGAATTATGTGTAACCGTATTTGGTAAGAAGAATTATGATCCGGAATCTTCTGTTAGTGGTTTGTTCAAGGTTGTAAGAGGTGATATTAGCAAAGCTACAGTTGCTAAGATTGCTGACAGACCATATACAGGAAGACAGGTTAGACTTAAAAACAGCGATTTTAAAATAACATTAAGTGGTAAGCCTATTACAGCAGATGATTTTGAAATAGTCGAATATTATAATAATATTAACAAGGGAACGGCAAAGGTTACCATTAGAGGAAAGGGATTATTTACCGGAACTAAGACGGTAACATTTAAGATTGTTCCAAAGTCATATTAATAAGTTATGGAGCGGCAGAGTTTTCTGTCGCTCTTTCGTTATGGCGACGAGGAAGATGGAGTGCATGCTTGCATGCAATGACATCTGACGACCGCTAATCATAGATGTAAACTCGCGAAGCGTGTTACATCTACGTAA
>JAGHUN010000018.1 GCA_018064805.1 Candidatus Colinaster scatohippi | reverse complement strand
TACGTGAAGTACGCTGAACATTCTTAAAGTTAACAAAAATACCCTGCGCAGTTTCAGGTCTTAAATATACAGTATTCTTAGCATCCTCAGTTACACCCTGGAATGTCTTAAACATAAGATTGAACTGTCTGATATCTGTAAAATTATGCTTACCACATGAAGGACAAGGAATATTATTATCCTCAACATATGCCTTCATTTCTTCCTGAGAAAAAGCATCAATTGGCTTAGATAATGTAAGTCCTTTTTCAGCTGCAAAATCTTCGATAATCTTATCAGCTCTAAATCTCTCATGACATTCCTTACAATCCATAAGCGGATCAGCAAATCCACCAAGATGTCCTGATGCAACCCATGTCTGAGGATTCATAAGAATTGCACAGTCAACACCAACATTATATGGATTTTCCTGAACAAACTTCTGCCACCATGCCCTCTTAACATTATTCTTAAGTTCTACACCAAGATTTCCATAATCCCATGTGTTAGCAAGTCCGCCATAAATTTCACTACCCGGATATACAAATCCTCTGGACTTAGCGAGACTTACAATTTTCTCCATTGACTTTTCCATAAAATTCTCCTATTCGTTACTATTACTTAAATACAACATATGCTGTACTATCGCCTGTTATTACTGCCTTCTTCAAATCATCTCCTACGCCTGCATTATTACTTACATATTCAATGTCACGATAGGTGAAAACAGTACGTTCGCCACTAAAAATGGCTATCTTATAATCCTTCAATTCCTGAAGTTCTGCTGAACTGATTCCTTCAGCAGTCTTTATATTGGTCACCGGAACAAGTAAACTGTATCCTGCTGTAATCGCCTGTGCAATGGTTCCATAAAAAAGAGGCTCATTATTAATATCAAAATATGCATCATCATCCGCATACGTCATTGTACAATGTAGTATATTATCTTCTAATTTAATGTCCTTAATTGAAACCTTATCGCCATTAGCGCTGTTATACTCACTAATTTCAGTTTCCGCAGTAAGCTTCCAGTCATCAAAATCATAATTCTGAATATCAAATTCTTCGGATATATACTGTGTAATACTTCCATCTTTATTAAATGAAAGCGCATTATTATCAGGCTGTTCTTTTCCACAGCCTGTCAAAAAAATAAAAAATAGGCAGGAAGCTAATAATACCAATATAATCTTCCTACCTATTATGCTCTTACCCATTAGTCAAATAGTCCTCTCATATTTCTGTATATTATACCTTTTTAGAGAGAAATTATCAACATTATGAATATAAAATTGTATTAAATTTCAGTTATTTTTTATAAATTATAATTCTACAGGTCCGTCACCAACCGAAACGATATAAAACTCGGCTTCAATGCCAGTTTTTTTCGTATATTCTCTACCAACATTTTCCTTAAAATCATCTATGGAATCATTCTTAACAATACTTACTGTACAACCGCCAAAGCCACCGCCTGTAATTCTTGAGCCAATAACTCCCGGTATTTTAAGAGCTTCTTCAACAAGAATATCTATTTCCTCGCACGATACTGAATAATCGTCTCTGAGAGATACATGTGATGCTATCATCAATTTACCGAACTCATCAATTTCACCATCATTTAATGCCTTTATCGCCTTTATTGTACGCTGATTCTCATATACAGCATGCTTTGCTCTTTTTACACATATCTCATCTTTTATAGCCGACTTATATTTTTCAAAATCTTCCTCTGACAAATCTCCAAGTGTTGAAATTTCAGTAACAGTCTTAAGGTCGGCAAGCGCCTTCTCACACTCCGAGCGTCTTAAATTATACTCACTGTTTACAAGACTGTGCTTTACCTTACTGTTAGTAACAACAATAGATGCATTCTCAAGAACAACCGGTGCATATTCATATTTAAGTGTTGCTGTATCCAAGAAAATCGCATTATCTTTTTTGCCCATTGCTGAAGCAAACTGATCCATAATACCACAATTCATTCCATTGTAGTTATTCTCAGAATACTGACCAATAAGTGCAATATTGGTATTATCAATATCAATGTCAAAAAGTGCACGAAGTATTGTTCCGGTAAGTACCTCTAATGATGCTGAACTTGAAAGTCCGGAACCATTAGGGATATTACCATACAGCACCATATCAAAACCGCATGGAACGGTATAACCCTTTTCACCAAATGCCCATATCACCCCCTTAGGATAAGCAGTCCAGTTATCATCCTTTTTAGGATTCATATCATCTAACGAAGTATTTACTACGCCAACAGACTCAAAATTCATAGAATAAAAATGTAATTCCCTGTCATCTCTCTTTCTTACTGCCGCATATGTACCAATTGTAAGTGCACAAGGAAAAACATGTCCACCGTTATAATCCGTATGTTCACCGATTAGATTAACTCTTCCGGGAGCAAAAAACACTCTAACACCTTCAGAATCGCCAAAAATTTTCTCAAATTCTTTAACCAAACGTTCTTTCATTACTAATTTCTCCAATTCGTTTTAATAATTAATAATTTACTACCTAAAATCTCTTATTACCTTCAGTGTATCGAGTGCATTGCCGTCATAATTAAATAGCGCCTGATTTGCCCACTCATTCCCGCAAGGGCCTTTTTCGCCCGTGTATTTTAATGCTTCATTGGTTGCCCAGCCACATCCCCTTACAGGTATCCATCCCGGCTCCCAATAGAAAAATCCATATCCCCCCGGAACTGACTTAATAAGAGTCATAATATCCTTCATAAAATTGCTCTGACCTTCTACAGACATTGGATATTCAATCTTTTCTACCAACTCTTTCTTAGTTGCATAGCCTTTTCTTTCATTCGGGCCAAGTCCCTCATATTCAGCATAATCATCCATGGTGAATCCCATTGAAACTTCTGCTATAACTATCTTTTTGCCATACCTTTCAGCCATATCCCGCATATTATATTCAAGATCCCTTATAGGGCCATGCCAAAAAGGATAATAACTCATTCCAATTATATCAAAATCTTCCCCACGTTTAAAATAATTATCAAACCAGTCCACATACATTGAGTTATTTCCACCGGCATCAAGGTGTATCATAATCTCAGCCTCAGGACAAACTTCCCTTACAGCTCTAATCCCTGTACTAACTAATTCTGCAATATTATCATATTCAGGCTTTTTACCATATGGCCACAATAAACCATTAGTTATTTCATTTCCAACCTGAACCATATCAGGGGTAACCCCTTCTGCCTTCAAGCTTTCGAGAGTTGAGACCGTATATTCATATAGTGCCTTTTTAAGGCCATTAATGTCAAGTCCTCTCCACGCTTTAGGAACATTTTGTTTTCCCGGATCTGTCCAAAAATCACTATAATGATAATCTAAAAGCAGCTTAAGTCCACAAGCCTTTGCCCTTTTACCAATTATTATAGTTGTCTCAAGATCATTGGTACCCGCACCATATGCCGAACCGTTTTCATCATACGGATCATTCCACAATCGAAGTCTTATATAATTGCAGTTGTACGATTTAAGGATTTCCAACATATCCTTTTCTTTACCATTATCGTAATATCTGGCACCACACTTCTCCTCTTCTACAAGAGTCGAGACATCCATTCCTTTTATAAAATCTACACTATTATTCATTATCTAACTCCCTGATTAATTAGTCGAGCCTCTCATTAAGACCTCGTAATCCATTAATGTCTTGTGCTTAACTGCAATACCGTCAATCTTATCAAGCAGAACTCGGCAGGCTTCTTTACCTAATTCAAGAGGATCATATTTCAATGTCGTAATCGGCGGATTATAATTATCCAGAACCGAACTATTATAAAAAGATGCAACTTTAATATCATCCGGTATCGCAAGCCTTTTTAACTTTAAATAATCCATTACCTGTTCACATATTCTGTCATCTGTACAAATAATGCATTCAACAGAATGCTTGAGGCACTCATCTACAGCACGACAAACACTTGTATTACTTTCTGAATCCATAAAAACATTGGTCGAATCAAATTTAATATTATTATGCTCAAGTGCTTTTTTGTAACCCTCAAGACGATGCCTGTTTACAACATGCTCTGCAGTGCCACCAATAAGTCCTGTCTTCCTTATCCCTTTCAAAATAATTGAAGAAGTCAGTTCAGAACATGCTTTTACATGGTCATTATCAATTTGAATTACGCTATCATTACTACTGCTTCCTATCGCAACAAATGGAAGCGTTGATGCATTAAGTAAACGAATGCGAGGATCATCCACTAACGTTCTTCCCAGAATTACTCCATCAACCTTACTGTTCTTGATTACTCTTTCAAGACTTGAAATGTCATCGTCATAGACAAGAGACATAAGTACATCATAATCACTTTCAGATGCAACTGATGTTATTCCTATCATACAACGTTGAAAAAAAGGTAAATCTGTTCTGTTAGAATCACCGGGCATCACCCATGCAATATTATAAGTTCTTGAATTGGCAAGTCCCTTTGCCATCGGATTCGGATGATAATCATGCTCCTTAATATAATCCTGTACTTTTTTTACCGTCTCCTCACCAATTCTTCCTTTACCTGAGATGGCTCTTGAAACGGTAGTCTTGGATATTCCAAGTGCCTCAGCAATGTCTCCGATTGTAATTTTACTATTTTCCATTAAACCCCCTTGCTACCTAAAGCACGCCATATTATAATTAAATAGCGCAATCGGTTGTTCATGTCATATGATAACAACCTTGCAACTACACTGTCAAGTGTTTTATTATTGTATATATATTATTATAGGAGGTATAAAATGAGACAGAATGAAATCCTAATCGGTGCCGCATATTATAATGAATATATGCCTTATGAACGAATCAAACAGGACTTTGAATTAATGAGAAAAATTGGTCTCAATGTAATTCGTGTTGCAGAATCGACATGGAGCACATGGGAACCTGAAGATGGTGTTTTTGATTTCACCAAATTAACAGATGTCCTGGAACTGGCTTGCCAGTATGAAATCAAAGTCATAATAGGCACCCCATCATATGCTATTCCCGGATGGCTTGCTATAAAACATCCTGAAATCATGTCGGTAACACCAGATGGTCAGCTTCCTTATGGTGGCAGACAGTCCTTTGATATAACCAATTCAGATTATCGATATCATGTTAATAGAGTAATTAGGAAAATGCTGATGACCATTAAGGATTATCCTTGTATTATTGGTTATCAGTTAGATAATGAAACCCGTTCTGCCCATGCAGCCGGTCCTGATATCCAGGCAGCATTTGTAGAAAGCCTTAGAGCATCATATCCAAACATTAATGATTTTAACCAAAAATTCGGCATGGATTATTGGAGTAATCGCGTTGGAAAATGGGAGGATTTTCCGGATGTTCGTGGAACTATTAATGCAAGCCTCTCTGCAGCATATAAGCGATTTTTACGAGACTGTATCACAGAGTTTCTAAGCTGGCAGGCTGAAATAGTCAGAGAATATATTAATCCGGGCCAGTTCATTACACAAAATTTTGACCCATCCTGGGTTGGATATAGCTTTGGTATGCAGCCGGAGGTTAATCAACGTCAGGCCGGTGCTTGTCTTGATGTAGCAGGAATTGATATTTATCATCCTTCACAGGATGCACTCACAGGTGCTGAAATCGCATTTGGCGGCGCACTGGCAAGAGCCATCAAAAAATCCAACTACCTGGTTTTAGAGACACAGTCACAGGGCCAGCTTGAGTGGTTACCCTATCCCGGACAGCTTCGTCTTCAAGCATATAGCCATCTGGCTAATGGTTCTAATAGCATTATGTACTGGAACTGGCATTCAATTCATAATAGTTATGAAACATATTGGAAGGGAATACTTAGCCATAGTCTTGAGCCCGGTGAGACCTATAATCAGATTGGCGAATATATTGATGAACTTTTGCCAATAGAAAGACATCTCATGAACTTAAGAAAAAGTAATATGGCTGCTATTCTGATTGACAATGAAAGTCTCACCGGTATTGAGGAATTCAAAAAAGACAATGGACTTGATTATAATGAAATACTCAGACGTGTATTCGACGCATGTTACAATATGAATCTCGAGACAGATTTTGTATACAAGGAAGATGACTTTTCAAAATATAAGCTTCTTATTGTCCCTGCACTTTATAGTAGCGACAATAATACTATCAACAAAATCAGAGACTATGTTGAAAATGGTGGCCATTTAATAATGACCTTTAAAAGTTGTTTTGCAGATAATGAATTAAAGGTATATCCTGATGCTGCCCCACACAATCTTACTGATATATTCGGTATGGAATATGACCAATTTACTGTTCCCGGAAGTGCTTCACTTTTATTCGATGACGGACAGTCATTTAGTAACGAAAAGTTCATTGAGCTCTTAAGACCGGAACATTGTAGCGTCTGGGCGCGTTACTCTCACCCTTATTGGAGTCGATATGCAGCCGTAACACATAACAAATCCGGAAAAGGAAGTGCTTCATATATAGGTTGCTATTGTGATAAAAATGCCTTTAGTAAAATTATAAGAAGAGTAGCTCAGATAGCCGGAATACACCTTCCCGGATACCAGTTCCCCATAATCAGACGCGTAGGAACTAACGACTTTGACGAAAATATTGAATATCTGTTTAATTACTCTTTTGAAAACCAGACAATTGTATGTAACAGACCATGTTCTGATTTAATTACAGGCGCCTCATATTCTGAGGGAGATGGTATTACAATACCTTCATGGAATCTTGTGATACTAAGAGATGAATGACTCTAAAATTTCCAGACTTTTAAAAGACGTATGCATTGCATACTTACGAGAAGTTGTTGCTATTTCACAAAGTTGCATTAATGCATCATCAGTCAGTTTAAATGTATATAGTTTTTCGATGCTGCTCTTTACAATAAAATCTACTGCGTAAAGGGCAGCTTCTTTATACTTTGAGTTCTCTGTTACACCCTTAAATTCACCATTGATTACAATTGACTTAATTTCAAACACGGCACGAACGAGCCTATTATCGTACTTATCATGCATTAGTGCTCTCATACTCTGGTATAAAAGTTTTAACATATCCTTTTCATCATTATTCTCTCTGGTATAGTAATCTGCAATCTCCAAAAAATACATACCATAATATGCGCCATTATAATCAGTCCTTAATTCTTCAAAATAATTTTGAACCTCAATCTCATTAATAGTATATGAATTTTTCCCTTCATATAAAGAAAATACGCCAAACACAAAAGGTGTAGTTCCTGCAACAAATCTGCTGTTAGGCTTTCTCGCACCTCTGGCAAATGCTGTAATCTTACCTCTTTCCTTTGTAAGAATTACTACTCTTCTATCATATTCTCCTGCGGGCTCTGCTTTCAAAACAATCCCGGTTACTTTCACATGTTCCTGCATACTAATTTGCCATATATCCCTTTATCATTTATAATTAAAATATTAAATTGTCGCTTTGCAACAAGAATTTGGAGTTACTTATGAATTATATTATTGACTTATTTTCCAATTATGTTCTTATGACCGCAATAATTGGCTGGGCTTCTGCTCAGGTAATAAAAACGATTATAGATTTTGCATTTACAAAAGAATTCAAACCGGAACGTTTGGTTGGATCCGGTGGAATGCCAAGCTGTCATTCAGCAACCGTATGTGCCTTAACAACGGCAGCCGGAATTAAGCATGGAATGGGTTCATTTGAGTTTGCAGTATGTTGCATCTTCGCAATCGTAGTTATGTATGATGCACGTGGCGTAAGAAGGGAAACCGGAAATCAGGCTGAAGTTCTCAACCAGATTATGTCCTTTCTTAAGGTTGAAAATCCCGGTGAAATAAAATTCACACAAGAAAACCTGAAGGAACTAATAGGTCATACGCCCCTTCAGGTGCTTATTGGTGCTATTTTAGGAATTGCGACAGCATTTATTACAATGCCACTTTTCTTCTAAAGATTATAATTTATTCATCAATATCTGTTGGGTTATAGCCAAAGTTTTTCATTAAGAAATCTGAATCTCTCCAGTCCTTCTTAACCTTAACCCACAACTGAAGAAATACCTTGCATTCAAGCATATCTTCAATTTCGGGACGCGCAAGCGTTCCTATTTTTTTGAGCATTGCTCCCCCTTTGCCAATTATAATCCCTTTATGACTATCTTTCTCACATACTATTGTTGCGTCAATTCGACATAATTTTTTTTCAAACTTCATCGATTCTATTGCAACAGCAATACCATGTGGAATTTCATCTTCAAGGCTCCATAAAGCCTTCTCTCTAATCAGTTCAGCTACAATCTGTCGTTCAGGTTGATCAGTTATTGTATCCTCATCATAATATGGAGTTCCAAAAGGCAAATACGAAAACAGTGTATCAAGCAATTCATCCACACCGGCTCCAGTTTTGGCAGAAACAGGAATAATCTCATCAAAGTCCATTTCCTTGCGGTATGTATCAATAACAGCAAGGACCTCTTCTTTCTTAATTGTATCCATTTTATTTATTACAAGAAAAACTGCCACATTTTTGGCCTTCTTAAGCTGCTCAATAATTGCCTTCTCACCATTTCCAATATAGGTGCTTGGTTCCACTAGCCACATAACAGCATCCACATCAACTATTGACTTCTGCGCTACGCTCACCATATAGTCGCCAAGCTTATTCTTGGATTTATGAATACCGGGAGTATCAACAAATACAATTTGTCCCTTCTCAGATGTATTAACAGTTCTTATTCTGTTTCTGGTAGTCTGAGGCTTATTTGAGGTAATAGCAATCTTCTGTCCTATAATGTGATTCATAAGAGTAGACTTACCTACATTAGGACGGCCTATAGTACTTACAAATCCCGCTCTTGTATTCATGCCACTATTTAAGTCTAAATCTTCAATATTCATTCCTACTTACCTACCTGACTATCTGTCTTATTATCATTAGTATCATCATTTTTCTGCTCTGCTTCATTTGAAGGATTTACAGTCTGTTGAACCTGCATTGGCTGTCCGGGCACAGGCGCCGGCTGCCCCTGTAAAGGCTTCCCAATTGGAGGCATTAAATGATTTCCGGCAATTCTTGCTCTTTTCTCCTCTGCTCGTTTTTCTTCATTTGCTCTATATTTTTTAAGAACTTTTTTGAAAACAATAACAAATATAGTAATGAAAATAGCCCAGATAATCAAATAAGGAATATTAATTACAAACCAAATTCCAAATTCTTTTAGCCCATCAATAACATTTCCAAAGTTCTCAACAAAACCTTCTGTCATTCTTTCCCAAGCTGATTTTTCCGGTTCAGGCTCTTTAATCTCTGTATAATCAACTACCTCTGTAATACTAATCCTTACTGTACTATAATCAACCTTGTTGTCATATGTACGAAGCTGTGCCTCCATACTTTCAATCTGGTATTTAACAGTAGACAGTCTGTCTTCAATAGTTATAATTTCCTCTATTGAAGTTGCCTCATCCAAAAAAGCCAATAATCTGTCACGCTCTTCTTCCAGCATCTTCTTATGACTTGCCATATCAACATAACTAAGTGTTACATCTTCAACATTCTCAGTTTTATTAGTTATATTGGCAGCCTCTCCCATCATATTCAGAAAAGCATCAAGGTTCTTAGCCGGTACTCTGGCAGTTATTGTTGCATTCTTGGAAGATTTTACACTATTGTATTTACTTCCATAAAAGCTATCCATATTCTCAACATATCCGCCAAGTTCCTGTATCTTTTTGGTAACATTATTAACCAGTTCGTCAAACTCTTTTGTTTCTGCATTAATTCCAACTGTTCTTATCAGTTTACGATTACTTGTAGAGGCATTCTCTGTAGTAGTCGTGTCTACACCGGTTCCATTACTTCCATCAGAAAGATAGTCAGCCTCAACCATTGCTTCCTCTGCATAGGGAACCTCCGCATATGAATCTTCAGCATCATAACTTGCATATGATGAAGCTTTTGCGCTTTCTGAATATGTAGAAGTCGAAGAGCCGCAAGCAGTAAGACATATAGCAAGAAAACTGCAAACAATTATCGATAATACTTTCCTTTTCATAATTCCTCCCTGTTTTATACCGTAAATAACGGCTCAACATTCATAAATAAATTCTTTTCCGAATTTATCTTCTCCTCATTACCAACTACGCACAAACACTTATCATCTAAAAATGCTTCCAAATATGGAGCCAGAGATCTTATTTTCTCGCAGTCAGTTGCAAGTAGTTCATCTCTTTCCTTCTGAAGCATTTCTTCAGTTATTCCACGCATATATGAACTCATGGACCTTAATGCGCGTGTTGCTGGTGTAAGAGGTGTATCAAGTGTGCTAATTGCCCCAATTATGTACTGAGTCATAGCTCTCTTATCCACATTAAAGTTCTTGACATATTCTGTTACTCCTTCAAAAACTTCAATGGTTTTACTTAAATTGGGATCTCTGTATGATACAAAATAACTGTCACCATCACGACCAAAGCCCGACATACAGCCATAAGCACCACCCTTTACTCTTATATTATTCCATAAGTAATCATAACCCATAATTACCTTTAGTGCTTTCAGACTTCCTGTATACTCTAGTCCCTTTTCACGGAAATTACCGGCACGACATACATACTGAACCTGCGAGGATGATGTAAAGCCTTCATTCTTAACTGACAATTCTGGTTCAAAAATGTCAAACTTTGTAGTCGCCTCATCTAAACTGTCGGCAAACCTCGCAGCCTCTTTTTCAAATACCTTATATTCCTCTTCACTTCCTGCAAAGTCAAACATAAGATTATCTTTAACAAATAAATACTCGCAAAGGCGCTTTAATGCATCTATAACCTGGTCCTTCTTTGCATCAAAATTCTTGTCGATATCTTCCACGATACGATAGCCTTCTAACCCTGAGAAAATCTGTTCATATGCTGCACTTTTAGATATATAACTAAGAGCCCTATGAAGTGCAACAAGATGTCCTGAGCTTATGAGACTGCTCTGATTACGTGACTTAAGCTCGTTAATAAGTTCATTAAGACGCTTAGTATCATCGAATTTAGAACGACAGATAATCTCTGAAAATAGTTCAAATACCTTAGCAAGATCACCCTCAAGACATTTTCCCTTCCATTCAAAGGTCAAGAAATGTTCTCCAGGCTTGTTACTATTTTCATATTCATTAATTACAGGCACTAATCCACCTGTTTCAATAAAAATTTTATTAAAGAGTTCCTGGTACGAATAATTTTCAGTATCAACAAGCCCCATTATATTTTTAAGCAGACCAATATATGGGAATATATCCTTTGGCAGTCTTTCTGCCCTAAAAATCACACGAGCATAATCAATTCCATTCGTATAAATCGGATGATACAGAACCTTATATCCATTAACCTCTCTAATTTCATTAGAAAATGGTTCAATTTCTTTTTTAATATCACTGATTTCAAGAACAGGAATACATTTAAGACTTTCCGGGCTGTCTTCCTCTTCCTGATAAGCCAAAAGCTTTTGAGTATCTTCAACAAGTCTGTCCAATTCCTCTTCACTAAGTGATGCCTTATATGATGCAAGCTTGCTCTTTAGTTGTTCATCTTCTTCAGCAACCAGACCTATCTTGGGTGTAACAATTACTCTTGATTTATGTGTATTATCTATAAGCCCCTTCTTAACAAGATTCACATAATAATCTGTATCAATTTTTTCACGAAGTGACTTGAATGTCGAATCAGCTTCTATATGAATAAATGGCTTCTCATCATCATACAGCCAACTATCAAGTGCCTGAAGACCATACATGAGTCCCGGAGGATAATGACCAAAATCCGCCTCACGATATTTAAATTCCAGGCCATTTAAACCGGCTCTTAATGTGTCTCTGTCAAAACCATTATTAACTATATCAATTAAAACTTCATTAATGGTATCTACAAATTTTGTCTCATCTGTAACATTGGCAAGCTTTGATACAATAGAAAAATATGGTTGCTTTACACCATTATCATATAAACTATATACATCTTTACCTATTCCTGCATCAAGCAAAGTCTGTCTAAGAACAGCCCCCGGTGCAGAACAAAGTGCATAATCAATTACCTGCCATGCAATATATTCCTCTTTATCAAGATTATTATTCATTGCACAGTTGAAGCTTAGATATGAATTATCCTCAAGTGGCTCGGCCTCAGTAATCGAGTATTCCTTATATATAACCTTTGGCTCTGAAAATGGCTTCTGTATAGGAAGTGTAGAATCAATATCTATTGCTTCAAAATCACTCAAATATTCCCTGTCTATAAATTCGAGTTTTTCAACCATATCCATATCGCCATAGAGATAGATATATGAATTGGATGGGTGATAATACTTTTTATAAACATCAATATAATGCTCATATGTTAGTTCCGGAATCACCTTCGGATCACCGCCCGATTCCTCACTGTAAGGAGTATCAGGAAAAAGTGAATTGAAGATTTCACGCTCAAGAACATCATCAGGGTTCGAAAAAGCTCCCTTCATTTCACTGTAGACAACACCATTGATTGTCAGCTCGCTATCTCTGTCAGGCAGTTCATAATGCCAACCTTCCTGTCTAAAGGTCATATCTGAATTAAGAATATTAGGATAAAAAACAGCATCAAGATATATATTCATTAAATTCTGAAAATCCTGATCATTACAACTGGCAACCGGATATACTGTCTTATCCGGATATGTCATAGCATTTAAAAAGGTATTCAGACTTCCTTTAGCTAATTCAATAAATGGATCCTTTACAGGATACTTTTTAGATCCACATAATACAGAATGCTCCAGTATATGCATTACACCGGTGCTTTCCTTAGGAGGTGTTCTAAAGCCAATATAAAAAACCTTATTATTATCTGAATTCTCCATTACAACAACTCTGGCACCTGTTTTCTTATGTCTGAATATATATCCTTCAGTCTCAAGTTCCTTAATTGTTTGTCTTCCCTTAAGTTCGTACGCAGTTAACTTACTAATATCCATTCTCTTCCCTCTCATCTATACCGCTATGCTCATCATTCTCAGCTTTGAAATCCTGACTTCTGTCAAAAAGGTGGTATTCATATTAGCCATAATATAGGCATCATCAAGAAGTTCATCAATCTCCATTTCTCGAATCTTATATCCGGGTTTGCCCTTTCCATGACCATCCTCATAAAATACATTTAGAACAAATTTTGTCTTTAACTTCTTGTAGGTTGAATATGCAGTTCCGCTTTTTTTCATAAAGAAAATATGATTCTCAAGAATGGTATCACCATCAACCTCATTCATCATATAATGTAAAAATATAGTTTTTAATTTGTAGGGAACATCATCCTCATCAATCATTTCATTATAGGTAAGCTTTCCACCTATATATACCTGTGAAATATCCTGAATAACATGCTTATAGTCTCTGTTTTCCATCAATTTAAACCTCTATGTCTTCTATCTTGGAACCACTGAATTTAATTGCATCAAGTATAAGTTTTTTGCTAAAGCCGGTCTCTTCTTTAAGTTCCTCAACAGTAACCTTTCTTCCCAAAGCCTCTGCGAGAGATGCCGCCGCTTCAGCAACCTTGTTGACTTTACTTACAATTTTATTATCAGCAGATTTAATATCAGACTCTTCCTCAATAAATGACTCCATAGAATTCATTATTATCTGAGCCAGGGCTTCGGGTACCTCTTTACCGGATTCAAGTGCTCCCAACATAGTAACACCCATTGCAAGGGCAACATTACCTTCTCCAATCAAGTCCTCTAATGTCACGCCCTGGTCCGTATATAGTTTCGCCATATCAACTACATCCGGAAGCATTATCTCAATAACACGCTTCTGGCTTTCCTTATGACCTGCCATTGCTGATATAAAATATGCCTCTTTTTCACCATCTGTATATTCATTAAGTTCAGCCAGTTCTTCAAGATAAATCTCCAGATAATTACGGTCATCTTCAGAAAGTAACTCATCAACATCTACAGGCTCACCAATACCAATCTTCTTGGTCTTAAGATATTCATAAACCGGTCCCAGCATATCCGGTGTCATATCTATTGAGGCAAACATATCCTCTATCTGCTCTTTTGAAAGGACATTTCCCTGATCCTTTGCAAGGATACGTAATTCTTCTATTTTCTTAGCAAATTCAAGTTCTCTGTTCATCATATTAATCCTAATTATAATATTAATGGTGTGACTATTTTAGTACTTAACATGTGTATGTGTAAAAAGATGGTCATTACAGTATTCATAATTGCCGTTACATTTACTGCAAAATCTAAATTCAAGTTCCGGATTACTTTCATCAGTTCTGTCACACACAGCACACTTGTGCTTAGTAATAACATTCCTCTCTGCCTTTTTAACTTCTCTGTTATATTCAACTTTTCGCTTAATCATAATTGGTGTTCTTCTTATCTTTTTACGCGAAGTAATAAAGAAAACAAAGAAATTAAGTAGCGAAGAACCTATAACAATCCAGTCAGCAATTCCAACTAATAAATTCATCCTAAGAGACATAAGTATCTCATATACCATAAGCACAACATATATTATTCCAAGCACCTTTACTTTAATAGGAATAATAAAAAACAGCAGTACATGCATATCAGGAAAAGTTGCGGCATACGCCAGAAATAGTGACATATTGATATATGTTGTGCTGAACATTAATGCAAATTGAGGACTCCATATAACTCCCACGCCTGTAAATATTCCGTATAATATAAAGCTACCGACTATGGTAAATAAGAGTCCGGAAAACATATATACATTGAGTCTGTATGTTCCCCAAACCTGCTCCAATGTATTACCAATGCTGTAATAAAAATAAAGCATAATAAGTACAAAAAATATATTACTAAGTCCCGGTGGAATTACCAGCCAAGTAAAAAGTCGCCAAACCTGCCCATGCAGTATTCTCTCAGGATCAAGCGACATAACATTAATAAAATCAGGATTAACAAACCTGATTGCATACCCAAATGCATAACAAATAATTAGATATAATGTAATATTGCTAATTGCATATTTTCCAAACTTCTTTTCAAAACTACTCATTCTTCTCACCAGATTTCATTCTATTTATGTGCAACCGACATATTAATTTATATTTCATTTTACCACACGTTATGGTCATTACCTAATTAAAAATTTATAACCACACACAGATTATAGAATATCACAAATATCCGTTTTATTAAACTTTTATAAAGTTAAGCTTTGGGAGTTTGTTTAACTTGATTTTTATATCTCTTTTTTATAAAATGGTTTGGATTGGGTATAGTTATTTCTTATTAATATGTAATTTTAGCAAGGATAATTTTTACTATCTTTTGCAGGAGGAAATATGTCTAGATATACACTTGGAATTGATATCGGTTCCACAACAGTAAAAATTGCTATTCTTGAAAATGACAGCACACTGCTTTTCTCTGATTATGAGAGGCATTTTGCTGATATACAGGGAACGCTGACAACGCTCCTTAAAAAAGCTGACAACCAACTCGGCAATATTACAGTTCACCCAATGATTACCGGTTCAGGCGGACTTACTTTGGCTAATCATCTTGAAGTTCCATTTACACAGGAAGTAATTGCTGTATCAACTTCACTGGAGCATTTTGCACCTCAGACCGATGTAGCGATTGAGCTGGGCGGTGAGGATGCTAAAATAATATATTTCGAGAACGGAAATGTTGAACAGCGTATGAATGGTATCTGTGCCGGTGGAACAGGTTCCTTTATAGACCAGATGGCAACTCTTCTTCAGACAGATGCAACCGGTCTTAATGAGTATGCTAAAAATTACAATTCTTTATATACAATTGCTGCAAGATGCGGTGTTTTTGCAAAGACTGACATTCAGCCACTTATTAACGATGGCGCTACAAAGGAGGACTTATCTGCTTCCATTTTCCAGGCTGTTGTTAACCAGACAATTTCAGGTCTTGCATGTGGTAAACCAATCAGAGGTCATGTAGCCTTCCTGGGTGGTCCTCTTCATTTCCTTTCTGAGCTGAAACTTGCCTTTATACGTACATTAAAGCTTGATGATGAGCATACAATTGAGCTTGATAATTCACATCTTTTTGCAGCCATGGGTTCTGCACTAAATGCCAAAGATGAAATTTCTTTATCTGTTGAAGATATGATTTCACGACTTGAAGGTGGAATCAAAATGGAATTTGAAGTTGAACGTATGGAGCCCCTTTTTGAAAACGAAGAAGTATATGATGCATTTTCATCACGACATGCAAAGGCGCATGTTGAAACAGCTGATTTGTCATCATATACCGGCAACTGTTACCTTGGTATAGATGCCGGCTCAACAACAACAAAAATCGCACTTGTATCCGAAGAAGGTAAATTACTTCATTCTTTCTATAGCAATAATAACGGTAGTCCACTTCAGACAGCAATTGATGCAATCAAGGACATCTATGCCAAACTACCTAATGGCGCCAGAATAGTTCGCTCATGCTCTACCGGTTATGGTGAAGCACTTATGAAAGCTGCTTTTCTTCTTGATGATGGCGAAGTTGAAACAGTTGCACATTACTATGCTGCCGCTTTCTTCAATCCTGAAGTGGATTGTATCCTTGACATTGGCGGTCAGGACATGAAATGCATTAAGATAAAAAACAAATGTGTTGATTCTGTTCAGCTAAATGAAGCCTGCTCTTCCGGATGTGGCTCATTCATCGAAACTTTTGCAACAAGTCTTAATCTTAGTGTGCAAAACTTTGCTAAAGAAGCATTATTTGCTCCTCATCCGATTGACCTCGGAACTCGTTGTACCGTTTTCATGAACAGTAAGGTAAAACAGGCCCAAAAAGAAGGGGCTACAGTTGCTGACATATCATCAGGACTTGCATATTCCGTTATTAAAAATGCCTTATTTAAAGTAATTAAGGTATCAGATGCCTCCGAGCTTGGTAAAAATATAGTAGTACAAGGTGGTACTTTTTATAACGATGCCGTTCTTAGAGCTTTCGAAAAGATAGCAAATTGTCAGGCAATTCGTCCGGATATAGCCGGCATTATGGGTGCATTTGGTGCTGCGCTTATTGCTCGTGAGAATTATGAAGAGGGCTATGAGACCTCTATGCTTACACTTAACCAGATTAACAATCTTGTATTTGAAACAAGTATGGCAAAGTGTAAGGGATGTACCAACAACTGTCGTCTTACCATAAATCGATTTACAGGAGGCAGACAGTATATTTCAGGCAACAGATGTGAACGTGGATTAGGAAAAGCTAAAACAAGCAATGATGTTCCTAACCTTTTTGCATACAAGCTCGACCGATTATTCTCTTATGAACCATTGGAAATCTCAAATGCTCCCCGTGGCACAGTAGGTCTTCCAAGAGTGCTCAATATGTACGAGAATTATCCTTTCTGGTTTACTTTCTTTACAAAGCTTGGATATCGCGTTGTTATTTCTCCAAGCTCCACACATAAGATTTATGAGATGGGTATAGAATCAATTCCAAGTGAATCAGAATGTTATCCTGCCAAAATTGCTCACGGACATGTTATGTGGCTCATCAAACAAGGGGTTGATTTCATATTCTATCCTTCTCTCTTCTATGAGCGCGAAGAATTTAAAGATGCCGGCAATCATTACAATTGCCCAATTGTAACATCATATTCTGAAAATATTAAAAATAATGTTGAGGAAATCGGCAGAGGTGAAGCAAAGCTTCGTAATCCATTCCTTGCATTTACATCTGAAGACACAATTATTCAGGCACTTGTTAAAGAATTCAAAGAAATTCCTTCTAATGAAGTGGTTGCTGCTGTTCATGCAGCATGGGCTGAACAGGCTGCTTCAAGAGAGGATATCAAAAGAAAAGGTGAAGAAACTATAGAATACCTTAAATCAAATAATAAAAAAGGTATAGTTCTCGCAGGAAGGCCTTATCATCTCGACCCAGAAATCAATCATGGTATTCCTGAATTAATTACTTCATATGGATTTGCAGTATTAACAGAAGATTCAATATCTCATCTTGCTAATCCTGAAAGGCCATTATTAGTTATGGATCAGTGGATGTATCATTCAAGACTTTATGCTGCGGCAAGTTATGTTAAAACAACAGACAATCTAGATATGATTCAGCTCAATTCTTTCGGTTGTGGTCTTGATGCAGTTACAACAGATCAGGTTAATGATATATTATCCGGTTCGGACAAAATATATACCTGTTTAAAGATTGATGAAGTTAATAACCTTGGTGCCGCAAGGATTCGTGTTCGTTCACTTATTTCAGCGCTTGCAGTCAAGGAAAAACGAGGTGGCCAAAGAACAGTTCGCTCTTCTGCTAACCAAAGAGTGGTCTTCACTGAGGATATGAAGAAAAACTATACAATACTTATACCTCAGATGTCGCCTATACATTTTGATATATTCGGACCTGCATTGGCAGCCTCTGGTTACACACTTGAGATACTTAATAACAGCAATAAGGCCTCTATTGATATGGGTCTCAAATATGTTAATAATGATGCCTGCTATCCTTCACTAATTGTTGTAGGCCAGATTATGGATGCTCTTCACTCAGGTAAATATGACCTGAACAGGACCGCTGTACTTATTACACAGACCGGTGGTGGATGCAGAGCTACCAATTACATCGGTTTCATCCGTCGTGCACTTAAGAAAGCTGATATGGATTATATCCCTGTTATCTCTCTTAATCTTGGTGGAATTGAAACCAACCCAGGTTTCAAAATTGATTTACCTTTAATAACGAGGGCTGCATACGGAGCCGTTCTTGGTGATATCCTTCAGAAAACAGTTTATCGTATGAGACCATATGAATTAAACGAAGGATCAGTAAATGAAATACATTCAAAATGGGTAAAAAAGTGCGTTGACTTTGTATCAAAGGGCTATCCGTCCTATACAACATTCAAGCGACTCTGCAAAGAAATGGTTGCTGATTTCGATTCAATCCCTATAAAAGAGGATATACGTAAACCGCGCGTAGGTATTGTAGGCGAAATACTTGTAAAGTACTCTCCAACCGGTAACAATCACCTGGTTGAGCTTCTTGAATCCGAGGGTGCTGAGGCTGTTTGTCCCGAACTCATAGGCTTTATGCACTACTGTTTCTACAATCAGATATACAAGGCAGAGCATCTCGGCACCTCCAAGAAGTCTGCTATCGTAAGTAATTTAGGAATTAAATTCTTAAGATTCCTTCAGGCTCCGGCTAACAAGGCACTCAAGGCCAGCAAACACTTTGAGCCGTTCTGTAACATAATTGACCTTGTTCATTTTGCTGAAGAATATGTGTCTATTGGTAATCAGACCGGAGAAGGTTGGTTCCTTGTAGGCGAAATGGTTGAATTAATTCATTCCGGGGCAGGAAACATAGTTTGTTGCCAGCCGTTTGGATGTCTTCCGAATCATATCGTCGGAAAAGGAGTCATCAAGGAACTAAGAAGAACACATCCGGAGGCAAATATTGTTGCAATTGATTATGATCCGGGTGCTAGCGAGGTTAATCAGCTTAACCGAATTAAACTTATGCTTTCGACAGCATTTAAGAAAATGAAATAGCATCATTAATATCAAAAAAGTCCGACAGTAAAATGACAAATTTCTATAGTCATTTTCCGTCGGACTTTTAAATTCTATATATTTTTCTACATTATACTACCAAGAGGTTTACCGGCTACACTATCCCATAACTGGCTTCTAACCTGTCTCTGATTATTCAGCCATTCCACCGCCTCATCTCGCCCTTCAATCGTCATTGGGAAAGTTTCGCTAACCTTCAGTGCTTCATCAGTTTTCAAAAAATTATATGGTTCCGGCCAAGCCCAGACCAGCATTTCATCACCTATGCTTTCAAGACGATATCTCATTCCTGAATCTGAACCGGTAAATATTTCTTTTTTTATAAAATTCAGCGACACTGTATTAGGATCAATCATAACTTCTCCTTTTGAGTCATCTTATGAGCATCCAAAACGCCAACATACCATTTCATTGGCTCACGCAAATCATCTTCTATAAAACCATTTGTATATTTTTCACAAGTAGGAACAAATGATGCACTCGTCTCATCCCTATTAGATATATTCCACATACAATAACTCGTATCATATTCGTCCATTAAAGAAACCCATTTATCAGCTTCCTCTGAATTATGAGCCCCCGCACCGTCAGCACTACACGTACCAAACTCTGTAACAAATAATGGCAATCGCTTATCAGCAGCATTTTTAAATACACTTCTCAATTCGTCCTTATGAGTATTAGCATAAAAATGAAGGACATACATCAGATTCTTATCAATTTTAATAGGATCTGCCATAGCCTCATCAACCCGCTGACTCCATACAGGTGTTCCCACAAGAATTACCGCATATGGATCATTCTTTCTTATAACAGGGATAACCTCTTCTGCATAAGCCTTAATATCTGCCCAGCAACAATCAACATTGGGTTCGTTACAAATTTCATATAAAATATTTCCGTACGAGGCATACTTCTTCGAAATATAATTCCAAAATAATAAGGCTTCATCCTTATTCATTAGTGGATTACTATCAGCAAGAATATGCCAGTCTATTATTACATAAAGGCCAAGTTCAGTTGCAAATCTGACACCTCTGTCAATTACTTCCAAAAGTTTCTTTTTATTTGCTTCATCTCCCACACAATAGCCGTCTTCCTCAGCAGTATACATAGCAAGCCTTATTACATCAATGTGCCATTCCTTCTTCATAAACTCGAAGAAATCTCTGTTAACATATTCCGGATACCAGCTAAGTCCATGTGTGGACATTCCATGCATGGTCACTATCTCATTATTGTGATCAACAAGTTTTCCCTTAGCATCAACATGTAATGCACCATGTTTTTCATATTTTGTAGCCATTCTTATAACCTCGCTCACTTATCTGTTAATATAATAGCTTAACAGATATATCATCGGTGAATTCCAATAAATAGTTACTTCATTAGTTGAGAAGCTCTGCTCATTATCTACATAGCACTTTGCTCCCGGCAATCCATATAAAACTGCCTTCGCATACGGATCCTCAAGATTCATATTAGGTCCACCAACAAGCATTCCAGCTAAAACATAACCGGTTGCCATCGAAGGTCTGTGATGAACATGTGTAGGACTTACAGAACCAAAACCGGTAACATAGCAATACGATAATGGATTCTCTCCCAACAGATATGTCAGTTGAACTTCAGCTGCCTTAAGATATTTGTCATTGCCTGTAAGATTATAACCGTCAAGAAGAATTCTTGAATCATTGCACACAGTCATATTACTTCCCCAGCTAAAATCCTTACCTAAAGCACACATATATCCATCAGTCAAAACACACTCATATAACTCATCACTTTTCCTGCTTACATCGTTCTTAATAATAGATGCATAATTATCTTCTTTAATTGATGAGTTCAAATAAGACATATTACCATAACTACTAATCTGTGCCCAACCATAACCATGCATTACATAGTTTGAAATAATATCATTATAATAATTCTTATACTTCTCATCTCCTGTTGCCTTATATAATTCAATTGCAGCCCAATATCTTTCATCCGTATCTCTAGCATCAGGATATTCGCCGGTCAAAATATCATCAGGATTTCTATATCCTACACCTACGGGACTTGTCTCAAGATATGACCACGCCTTAAGCGCAGCCTTCAAACAAATATCTGCAAAATTGCTATCAATTTCCTTATATATTACAGATGCATCTGCCATTACAGCTGCAAAATCTGCTGTAGCAGCATTAGATACCGGAGAGAGAACAAGCTGTTCCTTCTCATCCTGAGGCATTACAAAGCCGGGAAATTCGTAACATGAAATCTTATGATATACTCCACCGGTTTTATTATCCTGCATATCAAGCATCCACTCCAGTTCAAATCTGGCCTCATCAAGAATATCAGGAATTTTATTACCACTTTCAGGAATACCAATTGAATCTCCAAAATCAGAATCCCATAATTCTGTCGCATCTTCATAAGTTCTGAACAAATCAGCAACTGTTACAGCACCCGGTACCACATATCTTCCATAGTCACCTGCATCATGCCATCCTCCCTGAACAGCCTTAGTCTCGTTAGTTCCATATACAACTGCAGTACCTGTGTGACACTCAGGATGTGCAAACTGACCTGCAAGTTCCTTTGTTGTTTCTATACCACATCGCTGTGAATACAAAAATAGGAATGTTTTCTTCAGCAACTCATCATAGACATCTTCACCAATAGTAAATTCATATGATGAACTTTCTCCACTTTTAATTATATATGTTCCCGGTGTTTTAAAATCAGAAAAATCAGCTAAACATACTTTTTCACCTGCAGCAAGGGACACTGTCTCAGGTCCAAAATTGCCTGAATATACTACCTTACCACTACTCTTCTCTACTATATCGAAGCTATCATTAGCCTTTACAACAGATGAAACAGCAGTTTTATAACCTTCAGGCAGGTAACCAATCTGATTCGCATTAATACCTACGGTTCTGTCCTCTGTCTGTATCTTTTCTATACCGGAATCATCTACAAGTGTAACTGCAACATTATCAATTCTGACAACATGCTCTTCAAGCACTTCCTGATCCTTAGGAGTACCTAAATTTATACAAAGTCTAGGAGCCGGATCACTGCCTTCTTCCATAGTAAATGTACATGAATATGTTGTCATATCCGGAGTAATATCATAATAATTCAAAACATATGCATGATAATCACCACCATTAATCTGAATTCTTGCCTCTATGTTTCTTGGAATAGTTGAGCATATATCAAACTTAAATTCATAAACTCCACCCTTTTTTAGAGCAAAGCCATCATAGTAAATCTGAACAGCATAATTTACTTTTCCCGAATTGTTGATTTTAACCTTACCTTCTCCTCCGGGAGCCGTAAATACACCATTACCGCCTTTAGCTATATAAGAAGACCAGCGAGATAATTCACTATGAAAATCACCATTATCCAATAGGTTTTTACCTACAATCTGAATATCTTCCTCTTCAGTCTCTGCATCCGAATCAGTTACGGTTGCAATTTCCTCTACAACCTCTGTTTCAGAAGCTTCAACACTAGCTGAGGTGGTTTCTGTCACTGACTCCTTTGCAATATTATCCAAACCAGTTTCTGCCCCTGTTTTGCCACAGCCTACACAGCCCAATAGCAAAGAAAAAAGTAACAATATACTAATAATAATTTTAATGTTCTTTTTCATATTAAATCTCACTATTCCATTAATTCCAAATAACCACGTGCCGTATCGGCACGAATCTCGTCATCACAATTTGCAATATAATCCTCTAATATACGACGATATTTGGTATTATCATCTGCAAATCTTCCACGAACACCTGTAACCTGAATATCAGCAAACTCCCAATAATAATCAAATTCAGGTTCATAATCATGGCCAAAGAATAATTCATTATATAGAACATCAGGTCCATTTTTCTCAACATATGAATCAAGATATTCAAGCCTTTCATTAATCTCCTTGGATGAACGCTTTGATATTTTAGTAATTCTGCCTAAATCACCTGTAAACTGTATACTAAAGATACACTTAACCATACCAATAATAAAAAGAATAGTAGATAATATCAGAACAAACGCGTAAATACGATTTTTCTTATTTGCCAAAGTACTCCACCATCCTTTCCTTTGTAATTTCTTCGAAGTTTGTTGTACCTTCTAATTCAAATGGATTATAATAGTCACTCTCACGTAATTCTGCTATTTCCTCATCGGTTAAACGATATAAATTCTTAAGATATCCTTCAATCTCTGTTTGAAGTTCTTGCTTTAGTTCACTATCAGGCGCCATATAAAAAATCTGAATAGTTGTAATATCATATTCAGTTAATGATCTGTAATCATTTCCGGCATCCAAATCATCCAATGTATACATAACAGAACTAAAAAAATTAACATATGGGAAAATTGTCTCCTGAACACTATCCCTATATTCTGCGTAATACTCAAATCCTGTAAGCTCATCCGCATTCATCGACAGGTCTGTATCATCAACAAGGCGTAATAATCTGGCATATTCGCCCTTTTCCATATATTCTTCCAATAGTTTTTCGTTATTCTTCTGCGCTGAACTGTTTTTTACCGCAGAGGATTTGCCCGTTACAACTTTATTGATATTGGACACAACCAGACATGTTATCGAAAAAACTAGAATATATACAAATATCATAGCAATTGTAATATATTTAAGAGCCTTTGAGCTTCCCTTATCTGTTAATGTTTCTTCTACTTTTTTATATTCATCGTTATATCCCTGCAAAACATTAGAATACTGCAATGCAGAAACATTAACTTCGCCACAGTACGGACATTTAGTCAATTCACTTCCATAATCTGCGCCACATTTAATACACTTCATATCTTCTCCCTACTTTAGTAAGTCTCTTTTTTCCATTATCTCAGTTTCTCTAAGATATTCCTTTTCAAGTTTTTCTTCTATCTCCGGGACAAATTTGTAAATCTCATCTCCCCCAATATCAGTAAGATCCTTATTTGTTTTAACCAACTTCTCCCTATCTTTATATTCACTTCTAATCTGCATATAGGCATCTTTCATACCTTCCAAATCATCAGAAGCATTACAGTTATCAAAGATTGGTACAAAAAACGACAATTCCCAAGCTGCTCTGTAAGAATAATAGTATGGACTGCTAAGACTTTCATCACACCTGTCTATAACAAGCTCATATAGTTTATCCCAATCCTCTTTTGCATATGCCTTTTGAAGCTGCTTGGTAATATCCTCTGAAGAATCAATAAAATACTGATCGCTTTGCCTATATGCACCTCGACCGGTAACATATATAATAGCTGCAATAACCAGAAGTACAGCAGCCACAGCAATACCAATCTGAACATAAATCAATTTGGATTTGGCCTTTTTAACCCCTTCAATTCTCTCATCATAGATCTCTTTGCTGTGATTATATAATTCATAACCACAATATGGACATTTATTATTAACCAAATCATTAGGATCTACACTTAATACATTCGCACCACAGTTGGGGCATTCACTAATTCTTCTTATTGAATCCATCTATTTTATAATTCCTTTACAGATTATTCTTCACTACCAATTTTATCTATATCATAGAAGGTTGTCTGGTAAACATAGTAATTAAGCCAGTTAGTATACAAAAGCTGACCTGTAGAACGCCAATTAACAATCGGAGCCTTTGTAGGGTCATCATCAGGGAAATAATTCTCAGGTATTTTAGGATTAAGTCCTTTATTCAAATCCCTGAAATACTCATCTGAAAGAGTATTAGCATCATACTCTGCGTGACAAAGAACAAATACCTTCCTTGAATCTCTCGATTTTACAATTGTTACACCCGCTTCATCTGAATATGCCATAAGTTCAAGGTCATCAATCGCTTCTATATCCTCTCTCTTAACATATATTTCTCTTGAATGTGGAGCATAAAATACATCATCAAAGCCTCTGAATAGTGGTGATGTACGGCGAAGCAACCTGTGAGGATACACACCTGAAAGTTTATCCTCATAATATTCATGATTAATTCCATAATGATAATGGAGACCTGCAAATGCTCCCCAACATAAATAGTAGGTACAGTGAACATGCTTCTCAGCCCAGTCCATAATCTCACATAACTCTTTCCAATATGCAACCTCTTCATATTTAACATAAGCAAGCGGTGCCCCGGTTATAATCATTCCGTCATACTTTTTATTCTTAATCTGATCCAATGTAGTATAAAAACTGTCAAGATGATTAGTATCTACATGTGTAGGTGTATAGCTGGCTGTCTGTAACAGTTCCACATCAACCTGAAGTGGGCTATTTGAGAGTTTTCTTAATAATTGAGTCTCGGTAACCTCTTTATTAGGCATAAGATTAAGAATAAGCACCTTTAATGGTCTTATATCCTGATGCATGGCTCTAAACTCAGTCATTACAAATATATTTTCATTTTCAAGTATCGCCTGCGCAGGCAATGAATCCATGATTTTAATCGGCATTATCTAGTCTCCTCTTTTCCAATATATTCTCTATTAAAGTCTTCCTCAGAAATAATCATTACGCCTAATTCCTTAGCCTTTTTGTTCTTTGAGGAATTTGAAGTAATATCATTATTAATCAATGCCTCAGTCTTACCGGTAACACTTCCTGTAACTTTTCCTCCAAGGCTTTCAATTAAGGCTTTCAGTTCATCACGACCTGAATAAGTATTAAGAGAACCGGTAATTACAAATGATTTTCCATTTACTTTATCATTGCTCCGATCAACCTTAACCTCTTCTAACTCCAATTCATTCATTATATCACAGAATAGTTGTCTATTCGTATCAACAGCAAAATATTCACATATAGCCTTAGCAAGAACTTCACCAATTCCCTCTATCTCATTAAGTTCTTCAAACGATGCATTAATAAGCTGTTCTGAATCATAATCATAATATCTGCAAAGCATTTTTGCATTTGCAACACCAATTCCCGGAATTCCAAGAGAATAAATAACTCTTGGAAGGGTACTCACTCTTGACTTATCAATTGATTCAAGAAGATTTTCATAGGATTTTCTGCCAAACCCATCCATACCAACTATTTGTTCTTCAAATCTGTCTAAATGATATATATCCGTAAAGCTATGCAAATAACCGGCACCTAAGAATTTCTCAAGTGTAGATTCACTGACTCCATCAATATTCATAGCATCCCTGCTTACAAATAATGCGAATGCTTTGACTTTTTTGGCAGGACATTCATCATTTATACAATACAGAGACTCTGCTTCACTAATCCTTCTTATCTCTGTCTTACCACCACAACAGGGGCAGGTATCGGGAATAACAAGATTATCACTTCGTGTCAGATTTTCTGCAATCTGCGGAATAATCATATTAGCCTTATACACAGTTATTTTATCACCTATCCCCAGCATAAGATCTCTGACAATGCTAATATTATGAACACTTGCACGGCTAACAGTAGTACCCTCTAATTCTATCGGTTCAAAGATTGCTACGGGATTAATCAGTCCCGTCCTGCTTGGGCTCCATTCAACCTGTATCAGCTTTGTTTCTTTCAATTCATCCTGCCACTTGAAGGCAATTGCATCCCTTGGAAATTTTGCCGTTCTTCCAAGACTTCTACCGTATTCAATATCATTATATGTAAGAACAAGTCCATCACTCGGGACATCATAATCAGCAATTTTACTTGCATAACTCTCAATCTCTGCAAGAATAGTTTCTTCCTTAACCTCATGATATTCCACCACATCGAATCCTTGAGTTTTAAGGAATTCCAACTGCTCTGTCCTTGTCTTAAACCTTTCCGTATCGCCTGCCTTTACAAGATTGAAGGCAAAAAAGAACACATTTCTACCTGCAGTAACTTCATTGTTCAACTGCCTTACCGAACCGGAACACAGATTTCTTGGATTCTTGTATTTCGAATCCACATCTTCAATCTCAGCATTTATTTTCTCAAAATCAGAATACTTTATAACCGCTTCTCCACGAATAACAAGTTTTTCCTTAAAAGAAATAGTATGTGGTATATTTTTGAATACTTTGGCATTTCCGGTAATAACTTCTCCAACTTCACCATTACCTCTTGTTACCGCCTTATCTAAAACACCATTCTGATATGTCAATACAATTGTAAGACCATCAAGCTTCCAACTAAGTAAGGCACTATGTCCATTAAGCCAGCTTCTCAGTTCTTCCCTGTCCTTAGTCTTACCAAGTGATAACATCGGACTCTCATGCTGTTCTTTAGGCAGTTCATCTACTGACTCATATCCAACATTAATAGTTGGCGAATCAGACATAGTAATACCTGTTTGTGCTTCAAGTTGTACCAGTTCATCATATAGCGCATCATATTCATAATTACTTATTATTTCCCTATCTTCTGCATAATATGCCTTTGAAGCTTCGTTAAGAATGTTTATTAATTCTCTCATTCTATTATTCATACTGACAATTCCTCTGTTCGTTTTACAAACAATTATATAATTCTTTCAACTCTTCACCGGTTATTTTTCTATAGGTACCTACTCTTAGTTTGCCGATTTCTATGTTTGCAATCCTAATTCTTTTGAGTCCAAGAACTCTTAAGCCAAGACTTTCACACATCCTTCTGATTTGTCTGTTTAATCCTTGTGTAAGTACAATCTTAAAAGTATACGGATCTATAATATCAACCTTACATTTTCTGGTAGTTGTATCCAAATCAGCTATATATATTCCATTCTCCATCCTACCCTTAAAATCCTTAGGGATTTCTTTATTTACTCTGACAAGATACTCTTTTTCATGACCATTACTTCCACGCATAAGTGCATTAATAAGATCTCCGTCATTAGTCATCAAAAGCAGGCCCTCTGATTCCTTATCAAGTCTGCCGGCATATGTAACACGAACCGGATAATCAAGTACATCTTTAACTGTAACCTGTGCATGCTTATCCTTTTCAGTGCAAGTAACACCAACCGGCTTATAGTAGGCAAGCACCACCTTTTCATTTTTTCTTTGAACAGGCTTTCCATTAACAATAATTCTGTCACTGTCCGTAACCTGCAGACCAGCAGAGGCTAAAACGCCATTAACTGTTACCTTACCGGTCTCAATAAGTCTGTCTGCCTCCCTACGAGAGCATACTCCACATTCCGCTATGAATTTATTTAATCTTGTTGCTTTTTCCATTCAATTCCTCAACCTGCCTAAGTAGTCTTGGACCATCAGGAACATCCTGTGGCAGTTCTTTAAAATATCTAATCGTAAAAGGTATACAGATTAATGCAGCTATTATATCGGCAATTGCCTGTGATACCTGAATTCCTGTAAGGCCGTATATCCTCGATAAAATAAGAATAATCGGTATAAAACATGCTCCGCTTCTAAGTGAGGAAAGAAATGATGCAATCATACTCTTTCCTGTACATTGAAACATCATATTGTTACATACAGTAAATGGTATGAAAATCAGTGAAATGCACTGCCATTTCATTGCAAGAGTTCCAATTGAAACAACCTCCGGGTCATCTCTAAAAACGGCAACCACCTGATCTGATTTGAATAACGCAAACATTGCAAAGCTTCCAAGTAATGCTGTTCCAAATATCCATGTGAATATGAAGCCCTTTTTGACTCTCGAATATTTTCCTGCCCCAAAACCATATCCTGCTACCGGCTGGTATCCCTGGCCGATTCCAAGACCAACACTAAACAGGAAATTAATTACCCTGGCAACAATACTCATCGCCGCTATGGCTGCATCTCCATAAATCATTGCTGAATTATTAAGAACCATTACAGAAATGCATCCAAGTCCCTGCCTTATCATACTAGGAAGACCAATAAGTACTATTTCCTTAAGCAGAGCAATGCGATTCACAAACAATTCAGAAAACAATATTCTACTCTGAGTTTTACCGGTTAAAAACATCATTAGTAAAATAAAGAAACTAATATACTGAGAAACGGCTGTAGCTATTCCGGCACCAATTATTCCGGTTTGAATAACAACTACAAACAGAGCATCTAAAAATATGTTAAGAACACTACCACTGACAAGACCTATCATTGCTAGTATAGCCTTGCCTTCATATCGCAAAATATTATTAAGTAAACAACTGATAATCATTGCCGGTGCAGCAACAAGTATGCATCGACCATACACCCTCGCATAGGGCATTATTGTATCTGTACTTCCAAATAGGCGCATTAATGGAGTTATCAGAATCATCCCTATAATCAGGAATCCAATTCCAACTAGCAAAGCAGCCGCAAAACCCACTGTAGCATACTCCGAAGCGCTCTTATCATCTTTCGCACCAAGCTTTCTGCTTATAATCGATCCTGCTCCCTGACCAAACATGAATCCACAGGCCTGAAGAAGCGCCATAAGTCCAAAAACAACTCCTGTTGCTCCGCTGGCAGATGTACCAAGCTTACTTACATAATAGGTATCTGCCATATTATACAGATTCGTTACAAGCATCGTAATGGTAGTAGGAATCCCCAGTTTTAATATAAGTAGTCCAACCGGCTCCTTTGTCATTTTGTCGTACTGATCGGTATATTTTTCCACGCCGCTACCTCACCAAACTGTGCACAAATTTAGTTTCTTTTTTACTTGCGCATATAGTATATATTTTACCACATATCTATCACTTATGTAATATTAATGCACTATGACAGCAACAAAAGAAAAAATGCTCCGCAAATTTCTTCGCGGAGCATTTTAATTAACAAATTAATTATAAATGAACTTATCAAGTATGATTAAACAATACCCTGAGCCTTCATAGCATCTGCAACCTTAAGGAAGCCTGCAATATTAGCACCGGCTACATAATCACCTTCCATACCATACTTCTTAGCAGCATCATCAAGGTTATGGAAAATGTTAACCATGATATTCTTGAGCTTAGCATCAACCTCTTCAAATGTCCAAGAAAGTCTCTCTGAGTTCTGGCTCATCTCAAGTGCTGATGTAGCAACACCACCTGCGTTTGAAGCTTTACCAGGACAGAACAGAACCTTATTAGCCTGGAAATACTCAACAGCTTCAGGAGTTGAAGGCATGTTAGCACCTTCAGCTACTGCAAATACACCATTTGCAACAAGCTTCTTAGCATCATCAAGGTTAAGCTCGTTCTGTGTAGCACATGGAAGAGCAATATCAACCTTAACTTCCCACTGATTTGTTCCTTCTGTAGCCTTATCATGATACTGTGCTGAAGGTCTTGCAGCAGCATACTCTGTAAGACGTGCTCTCTTAACTTCCTTTACTTCCTTAAGAAGTGCAACATCAATTCCTTCAGGATCATAAACCCAACCTGTTGAATCAGAACATGTTACAGGCTTAGCACCAAGCTGCTGTGCCTTCTGAATAGCATAGATAGCAACATTTCCTGAACCAGAAACAGCTACTGTCTTACCAGCAATATCCTTACCATTACACTTAAGCATCTCTTCTGTTAAGTAAAGAAGACCATATCCTGTAGCCTCTGTTCTTGCAAGTGAACCACCATAAGAAAGTCCCTTACCTGTAAGTACGCCTTCATAAAGACCTGTAAGTCTCTTATACTGGCCATACATATAACCGATTTCACGTGCTCCTGTTCCGATATCACCGGCAGGTACATCTGTATCAGCTCCGATATACTTAGAAAGCTCTGTCATAAAGCTCTGGCAGAAAGCCATAACTTCTCTATCTGACTTACCCTTAGGATCAAAGTCAGAACCACCCTTACCACCGCCAATTGGAAGGCCTGTAAGTGAGTTCTTGAAAATCTGCTCGAAACCTAAGAACTTGATGATACCAAGATTTACTGAAGGATGAAGTCTAAGACCTCCCTTGTATGGTCCAATTGCAGAATTGAACTGAACTCTCATTGCATTGTTAACCTGTACCTGACCCTTGTCATCAACCCATGGTACTCTGAAAAGAATCTGACGCTCAGGTGTTGTAAGTCTCTCAAGAAGAGCTTCTTTTCTGTACTCTTCCTCATTAGCCTCAATTACAACTCTAAGAGACTCTAATACTTCCTTAACTGCCTGATGGAACTCTGGCTGTGCAGGGTTCTGATCAACAACTCTCTGGTACACTTCATCAACGTAAGACATTTTTTATTCCTCCTAATCTTTAAATAAGCGCATATCGCGCAAGTTTACATCTATGATTAGCGGTCGTCAGATGTCATTGCATGCAAGCATGCACTCCATCTTCCTCGTCGCCATAACAAAAAAAGGGCGCCAAACAACAATCGTTGTTCGACGCCTTTGTCCTTACTTATAAGATATTAACACATTGTATACAATTATGCAAGTATTAATTATGTAAAAACACTACTTTATATTATCCTCAAAGTTTTATGCTACTTAAGGAACTCACTCTTTACATAACCCGTTTTGCCATTATATTTTACCTTGGTCCAGCCATCCGACTGCTTTTTCACGACTTCGAGTTTCTCACCCTCATAGCAAACACCAAGCTTTTCACTATCTGTACTTGGCTTCTCTCTTACATTAATAGTCTCACTTACTGTTGCAGTTCCCGAACTTGGCGATGCAGCAATCTTTTCTTCTACAGACTTATCATCTTCTTTATTATTATCCTCTTCAGCCTTCTTGCCTGTATCACCGTCAGTTCCTACCTTTTCAAGGAACTCTGTCTTAATAAATGCTTCTTTTCCTTCAAAATCAATCTTTGACCAGCCATTTACCTTTTCTTCAAGAAGGGTAAAAATCTGTCCTTCCTGTGCTTTACCAACACGGTCTGCAGACTCGCTGTCCGAAGCTCTGACATTTACTACAGTTGTAGCTTTAACCTTAGTACCACCACCGGAGGTTTCTCCGGCATCAGCAACCTCTTCTTCCGTAGGTTCTGCTGTTTCAGCCTCGGCCTTTGCCAATTCTTCACCTACTTCAACCTTCATTTTTACAGTAAGTTCATCCATATAAGCAGCAAGCTTATCATTAGATGCCATTACTTCATTAAACTTAACATTAACTGTATTACTTAAATCCTGCACATCATCCTGAACAGAAACTATTTTACAATATTCAGCAATCTTCTCATCCTGAGGATCCTCATTTATAATATAATCTCCCTCAGCATTTTTACATACATACCAGGCATTTAACCCCGGAACCGCTTCCTCATATCCATCAAGTTTAACTTCATAATATGCATAAACAAGATATGAATCATCTACCGGTCCCTTTTTGGTATAACATGTAATAAGCGGATATGATGTTATATATTCAGACTTTTTCTGTATAACAATTTTTTCTTTGTCATCAAGTCCCGTTCTAATACTATTCACTGTCAGTAAATCACCTGATGCAGTTGCACCATAGTAACGCTTCATCAAATCATTGATTTCAGGATACGCATCTGTTTCAAGCGGATCTTCCGGAATAGCATAATCTTCAGCTGCCGTACTATCTTCGGTTACAAGTGCAGTTGCAACTTCTTTAGATTTACCGCCAAGGACTGATGTAATCACAATAGCTGCTACTATCACTACAACAAAAGCGGCTACTATAATTGCAATCTTTTTATTATCCTTAACTAATGTTACTACATCCTTAAACCAGTCAATCACACCGGTTCGGAATCTCTTCCATTTCTTTTTCACTTCATTTCACTCCTAATAGTCTTTAATGTGCCCGACAGGAATCGAACCTGCATTAAAGGCGTCGGAGGCCTCCGTTCTATCCATTAGACTACGGGCACATATGCACCCAATGTGCATTATCTGTATAGAAAATGTTACGAAAATGTTACAAACTTTTTCTATAATATCATAGATAAGTACAAATGTCTACTTTCGACAATATGCCACATAGTGTTCCGTGGCTTCCATTTCTTCAAAATTATCCTCAACGTATTTAATAAACGGCTGGTCATTTGGCATAAGAACCGGCCATACATTCTCCTGATAATTCGACTCGAAAATCTCACTGCAAATAATCACATAATTTGCTTCTTCTATGGGTGCTTCCACCGGCTCAATATTATGGTAAAATTTCAAAACATATTTCTGATAATCATCTGTATAATAAATACTATCTATTTCAGTCACATTGATTTTTTTCAAAATCTCTTCAATATTATTCTCTCTGTCTGCAAGAGGACGTCTGTAATTATAAGTTGTCATTTTGAAAGCAACAACCAGTATGATAAATGCAATTACGCCATATTCCACTTTTTTAATAGTCTTAGCAGTAAGTCCACTATGCTCAATCCATCTATAAAAAAGATACGCAGTACCTATAGCCATATCAACCATAATAAAACTAAGCACCCGCTTATATGGATGTACGCTTTGAATAAGAAGCATTGCCAATGCTACAGACAATCCTGAAGAAATAAATAATCCCACCCATAATCCTATTCTGCGATATTTGATTTCCATAATACTGTAATAGACAAAAAAAGCTATCAAAAATACCATAAGCAGGCATAAAGCCATACCGCAATATGAATAACATTGTGAAAAGAATTCCTCAAAGTATGCAGGCATTCCCAAAATTGCTGCCCTTTTATCTATGCTCTGAATATATGGTGTTGCAAGCATGTATTCAATTCCTGTTCTTGCAGACTTTAAAGGTGCTTTTACAATCACTTTAATCTGATGCATTCCATAATATGCTGAGCCGGCTTCCTTACATAAAAGATTAGCCCCAATAGCAAGCCATATTAATGAATACAAGAACAGAGTTATAAGTGCTGCTATAATCGCAGCTGCTATCAGATTAAGCAACATCTTCCAATGCTTTTTTAAAAGAAGGAACAATCCATTCCCTACACACACAGGCAACACCCAGTATATTGAGCTGGGGAGTATATATAATCCTGCCACAAGCGACGCAATAAATATTATGTAATATTTCTTTTCGTAATAATTTACAATACATATTTTATATCCGGCAATTACTGCAACAAGATAGCAGGTGATTGCAAGCGTGTATCCTCTACCCTGAACCGAAAGCATATGAACAATATTCGCCCCGGCATACAAACCCATTGCCAAAAAAGCATATGGCTTTTTCATCACATACGTTCCAATTCTATATATAAGTATCAAATTAATAATCGCCGCAATACACGATATTCCGCGCAGACTTATATATGAGTTATGAAAAATATTCAGACATGCAGAAATAACAGAATATCCAACATGATTATTAGGTACCGGCCAGTGAATCGCAGCGTAAATCGGTCCACGACTTATAAAGCTGTAATATGTATATAACTCGTCATACCATGGCTTATTAAAAAACATCATTATTATATATATGATTGCCATTATTCCAATAAATACGCTTGCATATATATTCTCTTTTATATATCTAACAATCTTTTCCCTCATTGTTTTTCCAACCTGTATATATTAAACCAATATCTTTCCAGCAAGATGCTGTCCGTCTCGTTTGCCGTAATGTTCAAGCCTTCCCAATCGTTTATAATATCATCCCTTGAATTAAAGCTGCCGAAGAAATATACATCTCTTCCACCATCCAGCATATTTAGTATTTCACTATCATCGATAGCTTTTCCGCATCCTTTCATCAAATCCGTAAGAATCGGATCGATATCGCCTTCATACAAATATATCTCATTATCGGGAAGATAAAATCCACTAATAGCCGCAACATGATCAAAATTTGCAACAACTACTGCCCCATTCGGTAGCCCTTCAAAAGCCTCGATTACATCAGGCATATGTGTAACCTTTTTATGTTCCTCAAGAAAAACGCCCCTGCATGTAAGTATTCCTGCCAAAATAAATGGAATTAAAAACATTACAACAGTATATACACTCTTCTCTATTCCATCAATGGCTATAGCAATAAACAGCCACATAAGTCCCATAACCGGAATCATATATCGATAAACAAATATTGGAGTTCCCAGTGCAGATAATACGAAACCACTTAAAATCACAATAATTATCGGCATCAGGCATATGATTGCCGTCGTAACTGCCTGTTCTCTCCGAGATATAAAAAGCAAAACTGTCACAACTATCATTGCAATTAATACAAGGCCTGCTGCAACCAGACACAATTTTTCCTTATCGGCAACCGGCAGAATAATAAACTTCACACAACCACCTATACTTCTTAGCGAAAGTGGCTGTATCCAATAATTACCGCTAATATTGGACATTTGCTTAAGGACCACAGGAATCCATGGCATATAAAAAATAACAGAAAGCAAGGCACATATTGCCCATCTTAACAACTGTCTTTTAGAATCATCCTTTCTGACAATAATTAATCCCAAAAGCGTTGCAAAATATACTCCCACTACTCCAATCAGTGCGTAATACTGAGTATATGCAGTAAGTATTCCGCAAACCCAAAATACTCCCCACGAGACTATATTATTATCATCTCTTTCAATAATCGAAAAGACTGATAGGCCGCAAATAGTAATAAGCATCAGAGCAAAGGAATACATTCTGATTTCAACATAATAATTACCTAGCTGTGGCATAACTGTGATAAGAAAAAGAAATGCTCCGGATACAAAATAGCCCCATCTTTTCCTTATATATGTAAGTGCTATAATAACCATTACTCCCCATGGAAGAACAGAAGCTATTTTGGATACTGTCACAAAACAGTCATCGCCAAATATCCCACAGAAAATTCCTGTAATAAGCTTAAGATATATATAATAAAGCGGAGGATGAACATCTCTTGCCGTCATAGCTATCAGGTCAGTGATTTTTAACCTGGCAAAGTCGACAGAGAATACCTCGTCATACCATATATCATTTGTTGTAGTCTGACTTATCATCATTATAATTGCTGCAAATGATGCAAGAATCAGACCAATTCCCATATATTTTTTAACTAAATTATTGTTATTCGAAACCATGTGGATAGTATATCATTTGCCACTCTTAAAGTAAAATGATATACTCTGTATTATGAAAACAGAAAGAAATAATTTATCATTAAATATCAATAGAGTAGTCATATTTTTCGGCATAATTGCGCGTATGATATATGTATTTATTACAGATGTCGGAACACGACAGCACGATTTGGGATATGCAACACTTCTATCTGATAACAAGGTCAATCCGGGACATTTGGGATATGTTGAATATATAGCTAAATTCGGACATCTTCCTGACTTTGATCCCTTCTCAGTATTTTCATATTATCATCCTCCCTTTCACCATATAATAAGTGCCTTATTTGTAAAGGCTGCATATATAATGGGAATAAAGGAGCCTCAATTATACGAAGTCATTCAGTTGCCTGTTTTTATATATAGTTGCTTAACACTACTTATTGGATATGCAATATTAAAGTTACTTTGTAAAAAGGAAAGCAGACTTACTCTTCCATTAATACTTCTATGCTTCCACCCGGGTCTTATATACATGACCGGTTCAATTAATAATGATATGATTGCACTGTTGTTTTATTTCCTCTGCATCTATACAACTATGCTCTGGTTTATGCAGGGATACCAAAACAAACACCTTTATATGATGGCTTTGTCCATTGGTTTTGGGCTGATTGCCAAGCCTAATGTAGGTATTCTGGCACTTCCAATGGGTGTTATTATGCTTATTCATATGATTGACGAATATAAAAAAGAACGGTTGCTTTCATGTATCCGCAAATATGTTATATTTGCCGCAATATCAATGCCTATCGGATTATCATGGACTATCAGGAATATTATTCGTTTTGGAACAAAACCGGGAATTCCATCCCCAAGTCCTAACCAGTATATTGGTGATTTTTCCTTTTTTTCTAACTTTGGAATACCAATGAAATCTTCACTTGCATTCCCCTTCTATTCAGAAAATGCAAGTTTCAACAATAATGCCTGGATTATTATGTTCAAAACATCTCTGTTTACTGAAATTTGGCCTGCAGATATCTCTACAGTCGCTCTCAGAGCATGCCAGGTAATTTACATTCTTGCAATTATATTTGCTATATATTGTGCAGTAATGTGCTATATAAAACCTATTAAAATAATTAAAAATGGCGACAAGAACCTTGGCATATTCCTGATAACAGGCTATACCACGATCCTTATCACCTTTATATTATTTGTATTAAAATATCCATATACCTGCAGCTGTAACTTCAGATATATTGCAATTTCTCTACTATTCTCAGCAATTGCACTACTTCCGGTTCCTAGTTCATCAAATTAGGAATCGGTTCAAGCCAATGGTTTTCCCTATGGTATTTATATGCGTGATTCGAAAGAACTTCTTCCACTCCAACATTGGTCTCATTGACACTTCTTACCATCTCTGACAATTCATAACCATGCTCTTCCTCATAACAAGGTATCAAAATAACCTCATGAATTGAACTAGGCAGAATATAATAGTCTGATTCAAAAGAGTTACCCAGTTCCTCAAGCATACCGGGATAAACAATTGCTGATGCCCCATAATACTTTGACTGATTCGTTAATACGTACATATGTCTCTGTCTGTCTCTTGTCAGTTCAAGTTCATTAACATAATCATCTATTTCTTCCTGGGCAAAATCCGTACCGTCATTATTATGCTCAATAAACATCTCAATAAGCATATCAACTATATCAAGACGAAGCGGTGGATTATTTCGCATCATATTCTCTCTGGCGTCATAATGTAATCTTTCCAAGGGTATATTCCAGTCACGCATAAATTCATTACGAACCATAATGGTTCCCTTGCCAATCTCATCATTTTCCATATTGATATAATATACAATTGTCATATCACAAAAATCCGTATGAGGTACATCTGCAAGTAATCTGTCATTATTTTCTTTGCCAATCAGCTTGATACCAAGATTTCTCCTTACCAATTCATAGTCATCCATAAAATCCAGATTTATAATGGCTGTAGTATTAAGCGAGTTTCTTATTTCTATTATTTTAGAAGTTATCTCAGAAAATGTAACTCCGGAAACATACTCATCATACATATCATCTATATATATGTTAGGTGTAAGTGTCTCATCCTCTTTCCTAATTAGTATTGAATGTCTTATATTTCCGTTATTTTTCATTACCTCCGTAATCGAAACACTGTAGGTATCTTTGTAATAGTCCTTAAGCCTTAAAAGCAGTTTCTCTGCAAAATAATTAAAATCCTGTTTAAAATGCATATTTGTCCTTCCCAATGGACTACAGAAACTACCCTAAAAAAGAACAAAGCCAACGAATACTCGTTGGCTTACAAACTTTATATCATTCATTATACTCTTGAAAGATACTCACCTGTACGTGTATCAATCTTAATTGTCTCACCCTGCTCGACAAAAAGAGGAACCTGTACTGTAGCACCTGTTTCAACTGTAGCAGGCTTAGTAGCACCTGTAGCAGTATCACCCTTAAATCCTGGCTCTGTCTCTGAAATAACAAGTTCAACGAATAATGGTGGCTCAACAGCAAATACATTACCGTTATGTGAGCAAACCTTACACATCTCGTTCTCCTTAACGAACGTAAGTGCATCACCAATTGAATCCTGTCCAATAGCTATCTGCTCATAACTTTCATTATCCATGAAATAGAACAAGTCGCCATCATTGTAAAGATACTGCATATCTTTTCTATCTATACGAGCTGTTGGGCATTTCTCTGTAGGGCGGAAAGTCTTTTCAACTACGCCACCTGACTTAATATTCTTAAGCTTTGTACGTACGAAAGCGGCACCCTTACCTGGCTTTACATGCTGGAACTCAATAATCTGAAAGATGTTACCCTCAAGTTCGATAGTAACGCCATTTCTGAAATCACCTGCTGATATCATATAAAATCCTCCTAAATTTTCGACAAATTATCCTTTAATATTTTATACTACATTAATTTCTTTTTCAACCACTAATTATCAATTTTCCAAAGATAATTCTTTCCATTAGCAATTCGCCATTGCATTTTAGCTAATTACTCCCCAAGCATTTTATGGTGCTTCAGGTAACTTTTCAATATGGGCTTTTCAATTTTCCTTTTAAGAACAATTTGGATCTCTTCCTTAGGGTCCATATATTTAACCATAATCGATTTAATGCCTGCTCTCTTAGCTCCCCATACATCTGTAAAAATCTGATCACCAATAAATATAGCCTGAGTGATATCAATCCCCATCATTTCACATGCTTTATGATATCCTTCTATCTTCGGTTTACCTGCCTTACTTATCGTAAAGACATTAACATCCTTATTAAACAAATCAACTCTCGGCTGCTTATTATTAGACAGTAAACAACACTTATAGCCAATTTTCTTAAGTCTTTCAAATAATTCAATACTTCTCTTATCAGCAGGAGCACCATGAGGAACCAACGTATTATCTATATCATAAATAATACCTCTGTAGCCCTGTTCAAATAACTCCTCATAAGGAATTGCATAAGCCGAAATATAATATTCGTCCGGATAAAATAAATTAAACATATATTGATATTAACATAAATAGGCATAAAAAATCCACATCTACCGATGTGGATTCTAAATACAATAATTACTTTGATAAAACAATTCCGTCATCTGATCTAAAAACATTACTTGCACTACCAACGAAGTAGTTATACTCCTGAAGTATGCTATCCTGCTTCATATCAGAAATAGCCTTCTGCATATCAAGACCTGCAATGTCCTTATCACTTCCGATATATGAAAAATCATTACCTTTATTAAATGAAAGTGAGACATTATTAGGATCAATCGATCTGGATGCGCGATTATCAACTTCTTGTATATCAAGCTGTGGCTTAGGAGCCTCTATCGACTTCTCAACCGGCTTTACTTCTTCAACCGGAGCCTTTGGAATATTATTAATTCTGTAATCACTACGAAAAGAACCAAATCCGCCATATCCAACATCATATATACCCATTTTGTCTCACCACCTTTCTTTTTTATTTGTTACATGTAATATATCGGTATTAAATCGATATACTTTAGTATAAAATTTATTATTTCTAAAAAAATAACAAC